>CAZXFZ010000141.1:0-2753 GCA_964640285.1 uncultured Rhodoluna sp. | reverse complement strand
TAGACGTTCCAGCGCCAACTGGGCTCGACAGCGAACTTCAGGATGCCGCGAAACTGGCCGAGCGGGCAATTCGAACCTCGCTCGGGTTCGATGCTTCGCAGCCGGGCCCGGTTCAGCTCAACCTTGCATTCCGTGAGCCGCTAAGCGCCCCCACACCAAACGCCTCGCAGCTGAATCCAACAGTTTCGGTCGGGATCGCCGATCTCAAGCACCCAGACTTCGCAGTCGTTGATGGTTCGGTTCCTACGGTTGTAATTGCCGCGGCCGGGGCAGGTGAGGATGCCGTTGAGTTGGCCGAATCGTTCGGCTGGCCCTTGTTTGCCGAACCTTCATCTGGGTCGCGATTTGGTGCGAATGTGATTGCCGGTTATCGCTCGCTGCTTGAGTCGGAACTGGCCCAAACTATTGGCCGAGCAGTGGTATTCGGCAAGCCAACTTTGAGCAGGAGTGTGGTTGGCCTGCTCAAGCGCCCCGATGTCGAGGTGGTCGTGATCAAGAACCGAAACTACGGGTTCTTCGATGTAACCAGACGAGCCTCGCACATATGTGATGAGCTGTCGGTGACCGGAGAACCAGACTTTGACTGGCTCGAGCAATGGCGCGCAGCCGATGCCGAACTTGCTGCGGCCGCAGCGCAGAGCGACCTAGCGAGCAGCCAGCTTTCGCGACGTGAAATCGTCGAAGCAACCTGGGCAGCAACCGGCGAGAGCGATCAGCTTTTGCTAGGCGCATCCCGCATGATTCGTGAGGCAGATCGATGGGCACCGGCAAAGCCAGTGCGGGTTTTCAGCAACCGTGGACTAGCTGGAATCGATGGAACGGTGGCCACCGCAACTGGGCTAGCGCTCGCCGAGGTTCGCGCCGCCGGTTCTGATGCGGGCGTCACTCGCGCCCTGATCGGAGATCTAACTCTGGTTCACGACGCCGGTTCGTTGGCGTTTGATCGCGTGGGCGCACCTGATTTGAACCTTCAGTTGATTGTGGTTAACGACGGTGGCGGCACGATATTTGAGTCGCTCGAACCAGCCCAAACTCTGAGCCAAGAAAGTTTCACTCGACTTTTCAAAACTCCGCAGGCGGTTGACATTTGGTCGCTAGCGCAGGCCTACGGTTGGCAATACGTTTTGGTTGAAACTCGCTCTGAGCTTGAGAATGCCCTTGAGTCGACCGGCCGGGTCTTGATTGAGGTCAGACTCTAGGCAAAGGCGCTGCGAACTGGCGAAAACTTGAGTTCGGTTTCGGCTAGTTCAGCCGCTGGGTCCGAACCAGCCACGATTCCGCATCCTGCATAGGCTCTTACAGTGGTCACACCTTGCGCTTCGGTCAGCTGAGCGCCTCTCAGCGCAATTGCCCATTCGCCGTCACCGTTGGCATCGATCCAACCCACCGGACCGGCATAGCGACCGCGATCAACCGGCCCAAGTTCTTCGATTACCTCAGGTGCCGTCTCGGTCGGGGTTCCGGCCACTGCAGCTGTCGGGTGCAGCACAGCGGCGATGTCCAGAGCCGAAGCATCTTCGCGCAATACGCCTTGAACATCTGAAGCCAGGTGCCACAGGTTCGGCAGTCCCAAGCTAAACGGTTGCTCATCGGCGCGAAGTTCGCTGCAGTATTGGCGAAGCGCGTTCACCAGAGACTCAACCGCGTAGGCGTGCTCGCTCAAATTCTTTGTGGATGACGCAAGCGCGGCGCTGATGGCGCTGTCGATGCTCGGGTCGGTTCCTCGCCCCGCGGTTCCGGCCAGCACTCTAGCCGACACCTCGCCACGATGAGCTCGAACCAGCAGCTCTGGCGATGCGCCGAACATGCCGTCAACCTGATAGGTCCAGCAGTTCGGAAACCGATTTGCGAGCCTTGCCAGGGTTGGGTTCAGGTCAAGTGAACCTCCTGCTTCGGCAACAATGTCACGAGCTAGAACTACTTTTCCCAGTCGGCCAGACCTGATCTGGTTTACCGCGGTCGACACCGATGCGCAGAACGCATCCGCGGATTGATGCCCATCGGTGAAGGCGAGCTTGGACGCTGCCGATAGCGCAACCGGCTCGGCCCAAAAGTCCTGAGCACCCACGGTTTCGGTTGTTGCATTTGCCTGTTCGACAGAACCCTCTTCTGCGCGGCGGATTCGTGTCAACCAGCTGCGGTTAGCGCCACGATAAACAACAACCTCAGGGATTACCAACACACTTGCCGATTGACTGGTGGGCGAAAACGCAATCGTGCCAAAAGCAATTGGTCCGGAGCCAACGGTTTTCACGCTGTCGGTAACCGCGCATTCTCTAACCCACTCGAACCAGCGAGCCTTGAGATCTGCCATTCGGTTGGGGCCGGATGCCGTAATCCGAGCGACCTCGCCAACGCCGATGAATCCCTCGCCGTTGCGCATAAAGACGGATGCGCCTCCTGGCAGGTGTTCGGTCCAGTTCCAGTCGCTTGGCAGACCGAGTTCCTTGGTTTCCGCGGTGAACTTTGTCACACCGAAACACCTCTGTTCTGCTGCTATCCGACCGATGAAGACTCGCTGAGTCTTTGCTGTGAAAACAACCTCAGGGCTGTTTACTAAAAAATCCATGACGCTAACCTGAACTTGCGTCCAGACAAATCCTACGTTGTCAACCAGATAGACCATGAATCGATTCCAGCGTTCCACCCGGCCGATCGGCCAGGCGCTAGTCGCATCCACGCTATTGGTCTTTTTCGCAGCTCTAATTGCCGCCGTTCTGCCATCGAACCCCGCGAAGGCTGTGACCCAATCT
>CAZXFZ010000140.1:0-2768 GCA_964640285.1 uncultured Rhodoluna sp. | reverse complement strand
CCGCCCTGACGGTATCCATCGGGAAGGTGAACTCATCCAACAGAGCGGGGGTTTCACGGTTTTCACCAAAGTTCTGATCAACGCCCCACGGAATCATGGTGAATTTGCCGGCTGCGTTGCTGCGCAAGAAGTAGTTGTTAATGATCGGACCCGAGTATGAATCCCAACCTCCAAGGATGTTCTCGACTGCAAACTGCGTGATTAATCGGTCGCGATCCGTGTATTTGGCCAGTTCAGACCACCAAGTCTTGGGGTTGGTGATGTTGGCAACCTGAATGAGTTTGGTCAAATCGTTTTTGTTTGGCGTCATCGCCCAACCCTCATCGACCAGGAAGGCCCCGTCATTCTCGCCACCGTTGTCTTTGCCGGGCAGCAGATCCTGAAACGCTTGACCCTCATAAAGGTGCTGAGTTACGTCCTTGAACCGAGTGCTCAAAAAGATGTCGTCGGGAGTTTCGATGTTCGCGTAAATCCCCTTCGAGGTTCCATTGACGAAAACCTCTGCCCACCCAGTCTTCGGTGCGACCACACCCATGTCGTTGAATAGGCGATAGCTCGAAACTTCGTGAATGAGGGAGGGGTCCTGAGTTAGCGAGTTAAGCGTCATGTTCTTGAGGCCCAAGAACCGTGCGCCACTCAGGGATGCGCCCCAGTTGAACTTGAGCTTGAGGCTGGGCTTGGCCTTCAGCGGCTGCATCGAAGTTGAGCCTTTCAATCGCATCCCGATGCTGATTTGGGCAGATTCGCGATCGCCGTTCACAAACTTGACCTTGGCAGCAACCCAGGTTTTGAAGGTCTTTGAATTGTTTAGGGATGCCTCACTCGCCGGCGGCACTTCGAGATACACCTTGGTCACCGAGAAGTTGTCGTAAATGTCGGCTAGAGCGATTGGGCTTGCAGCCTTCGAAGGCGAAACCCCAATCAATAGTGTCGAGATCAGAGCCAGCAGCAAGGATGCGATGATCGACCTCTTGGCAGCGCCAAATCGATAAGTATTTGGTTTCGATTGGGGGGCTTTAGCCAGCGCGGTCATTGTTCGAGAGTAATCTGAGCCAGTGACCGAAATCAACACGCTGCCCTTCATCGTTGCCCTTTTGATAGACATCCTCTCGGTGGCGCTGCTCGGTTACTTCATGTACTACCGCCGGCACTCCAAGCGCGACATGGCCATTGCCATCGCAACCATCAACTTCACTCTGTTTGCCCTGGCTGGCGCACTTGCAAGTTTTACTCTCTCGCTGGGCGTTGGATTCGCCCTCTTCGCGGTGATTTCGATTATTCGCCTTCGTTCGGATGAGGCTGGCTGGCTCGAGATGTCTTATCTGCTAGTTGCACTGGCAGTCGGTTTGATTCTTGGTTTGCCGGGCTATTCGCTGGTCGTACAGGTGGTTTACGCGGCCGTGCTAGTGCTAGGAATGTACATCATCGATCACCCTAAGGTGTTCGCCAGAAACTCAAGGCGCAGGTTATCGCTGACGGTTGATTTTGTAGAGCTCGACCCAACTGCATTGCGTGAGCGCACATCGGCAGCACTGAGTGGAGCAGCTGTTCATGAAGTGACCATCAAGTCGGTCGCGGCTAATCCGCCGAGCATGAAGCTCGACGTGACGCTTCCCTAAAGCGCCAAACGCTTTTCGACCACGCGGGCGATTCGGTCTGCCCACGATTGCGCCGACCCCTCGTCGGCCGCTTCGACCATGACCCTAACCAGCGGTTCAGTGCCCGAGGCACGAAGCAGCACGCGGCCAGTTCCGTGAAGCTCGGCTTCTGCAGCAGCGACAATCTGCTGGACTTCTTCGTCTGAATCGACGCGAGTCTTGTCGACGCCCTTTACGTTGATCAGCACCTGAGGAAGCACAGTCATGACGCTTGCCAGCTGGGCAAGCGACTTGCCGGTGCGAGCCACCTCGGCGGCCAACTTCATTCCGGTGAGGATTCCGTCACCCGTGGTCGCGTAACGCGAGAAGATCACGTGGCCAGACTGTTCGCCACCGAGCGTGAAACCGCCTTCGCGAATGGCCTCGAGCACGTAGCGGTCGCCAACCTTGGTTTCGATAACTTCGATGCCGGCCTCGCGCATCGCGATTTTGAGGCCAAGGTTGCTCATCACGGTGGCAACCAGCGTATTGCGGGCCAGCTGGCCGCGCTCCTTTAGCGATAGCGCGAGGATGGCCATGATTTCGTCACCGTCAACGATTTTTCCGGTGTGGTCTACGGCGAGGCAGCGGTCGGCATCGCCGTCGTGCGCGATGCCGAGGTCGGCCCGGTGCTCTAGCACCGCGGTTTGCAAGGCACTGAGGTGAGTCGAACCGTATCCGAGGTTGATGTTCAAGCCGTCAGGTTCGGCACCAATGACAATCACCTGGGCACCGGCATCCTTGAAAGCCTGCGGGGATACGCCCGCGGCCGCTCCGTGAGCGCAGTCGACAACAACCTTTAGCCCGTCAAGGCGGTGAGGAATCGAACCGAGCAGGTGCACGAGGTAGCGGTCCTCGGCGTCTGCAAAGCGGTGGATGTGACCCACACCGGCACCGATTGGCGCAAGTGGTGTGGCTGCCATCGCTGCCTCGATCGCATCCTCGACATCGTCTGGGAGTTTGTGTCCGCCAGCGGCGAAGAACTTGATGCCGTTGTCGGCGGCTGGATTGTGCGAAGCCGAAATCATGACACCGAAATCGGCATCGAGATCGGCGGTCAAGAAGGCGGTCGCTGGGGTGGGCAAGACGCCTGCATCAAAAACGTCAACCCCCGAACTCGAGAGTCCGGCT
>CAZXFZ010000139.1:0-2789 GCA_964640285.1 uncultured Rhodoluna sp. | reverse complement strand
CTACCAACCAGGCACGGTTAGGTGTCTTGCGGTTTGCGGCAATCGTGACAGCTGAGATGGATACAGCCGAAAGCAGCATGCGCCAGTGCGATTCCTGCGGATCCTCAAATAGAGACAGGTTCGTGATTGGCACGAAACTAGCGAGTGCATAGCCTAGGGCTGCCAGGGTAACCAATCTAGATGTCGCTTCAGAGGTAGATGCCTTGCGCAGCAGAATTAGGCCCGATCCTGCCAGTGCCAGTGCCACGAATGTGAGCTGGAAAATCCAGTAATCAGTCGAACTCATGGTTGCAAGAGTCGATGATTGGAAGATAAATGATGCCAGCAGCACGCCAAACGGTCCGGCAAGGCCAATCACTAGCTTTTCAGTTGAACTGAGTTCTGCAAACTTGCCAACAAGAGTTCGATGACCAGCGACAAACCCTATCGAGATCAAGGTAATCAACGCGAAAGTTGCGCCACTGCTGGCAGTTATACCGATTTGTTCGAGAACATCTCTGATGGCTGCCCAACCGACTAGAAGCGATAGGTTTGCCAGCACGAACCCGACGGTAAACAGGTATCTAGCCTTCTCAAGTGCGCCGAACAGGTAGTTGAAGATCGCGGCAGCTAGCGAAACGAGCAGCAGCTTTGGCGAGTTGTTTTCAAAAGTGTCAGCACCGAGTGCACCCAGCGCCAAGACGAGGGTGATTCCTTGAAGCACGTATGACTGCAGGCTTGCAAAATTCTTGAATCCGAGTTCTGCAACCATAGATAGTCGACTAGCCGCAATCCTTAGCAGCGCGGCTTCGACAAGCAGGATTAGCGACAGGGGAACCAAAATCTCCTGCGTGGTGCTCGCTGGGTTGAAGGTGACGAGAATCAAGCCGGAGAGCCCGAGTTGAGCTGCGGCGATGATATCGGCTGCCCCAGGTAGGTCGTATCCAATGCGTTTCGCAATCCAGCGTTGAAGACCATTGAAGACTGCAATCGAGGCCACCAGGACGGTAATCCAGCCAACTAGATTCCAAGTCTGAATCACTGTGTCTGATTTCAACCCGAGTACCAAGAGCAGCGTGCCAATCAGGTTGACGCAGGTGGCAAGGATTGCGGTCCGCTTCTTTTCAGATAACAGTTCGGAGAGCACCAGAAGAATAGAGAACCCAACAAGGTATGCGCCGGCTCGGGTTAGCGGATCAGGGTTTTCTTCGTCTGCGAAGATTGTGTTAGCCCAGCCGAAGAGGATGTTCCAGAGCAGGTAGCTGCCTACCGAAACCCATACTGCAACAGTCTGCGCCAAGTTGTCGATGGCGAAGAAATGTTTAGCCGCAGGCAAGGCCAGGATTAGACCCAAACCGACTAGCGACAACCAGGTCGCTAGCCAGACGTCGCCTGATTGAATCGCCAGGGCATTTAGTCCAAGTGCAAGATTCACTGTGCCAAGCAACCAAGCCGCCAACCGAAGTCTTGGCGAGACGACTCCGGTCGAAGAAAGGGGTGCACCCCATCGATCGACTGTCGCCGCCCCAGCGAACCATACGGCTGAGAGAGCCAGGCTCGAGAGTGGGTCAATTGGGCTATTCAGTATGTTCCAGGTCTGTGAAACAAGAACACCGAGGCTGAACACGCCGAGCAGAATTGTCGCAAATTGGGCGTACTTGGCCAGCGCGGTGACTTCGCGCCGCTCCAAGTCCTGCTCGTAGGCACGGTTTGCCTCATCAAGCACCGGTGGATGCGGAATCGATTTGATGAAACGAATTAGGTACAGCAGGGCAATTGCAGTAACGCTGAGGCTCAGCAGCGACCAGGGATAAGCGTTGTCAATCTCAGAAATCCAAGTCCCCACCGTGCCATAGGTAAACGCCAGGCCAGCGAATGTAAATGCCAGAGGGGAGATCGCTTTCCAGCCAAAGTTTGAACTTAGCTTGGCTAGCACGGCAGCGCTGAGCGAAACCGCGAAGAGAGTAATTGCCCACCAGCTGGCGGGAGCCGCATCCCAGGTGAATGGATTGAAGATGTCTCCGATGATCAACATGGCCATCATGAGCATCGCCGACGAGAAGGCTGCGGTGAAGTTCGACAGAAGCACGCTGAGTTTTCTCGATTTGAAGCCGGCAAAACCGGTTGCGGCCGAAACACCCAGCGTTATCGCCAAAAAGCCTTCAGAGGTGATGTTGTCACGGTAGTTGCCTACGAACACGCTGGCCGCCACGAACACCAACAGGCTTGCGCCAATAATCAACCACTGCTGAGTCGAGAGTGCGACTCGAGCGCGGGTCGCGCGTGCTGGCCGAGGTTCGGGCCTAACTGGAGGTTGGAATGGCTTGGCAGGTGCAGCCTGAGCGACTGGTTGTCTTGTTGGTTGGCTAATCGCGCTGGGATAGGTTGCCGCCTTGCTCGCAGCTGCAACCCGCCCTACAACGGGTTCATCCATGAGCTCTCTGCGCCGGGCGATCATGCTCTGAACCAGATCGGCGATTTCCTGTTGGAGTTTTCCTTGCCGGTCGGTCAGCCGTTGAAAATCAACTAGGTCGACGATCCGATACCTGATGCCGCAGTTGCAAGCCACAACCTCTTCTGACTTGATTTGGCTGGTTGCAATTTCGATTTGGTCATTGCAAAACGGTGTCTTCAGTAACATCCCTACCCCCTCGGGAATGAAAAGTTATTCCAAAAGATACTCCTCCAATCGCATCTTTCGAAGTTTTGACGCTTCACAAAACGTCAAATTCTTGGTGAAAGGTAGAGTGTTAGGCATGGCAAAGGCAACACTCAATGCAAAGCGGTTACTGCTCGTGCACGCGCATCCA
>CAZXFZ010000138.1:1483-2846 GCA_964640285.1 uncultured Rhodoluna sp. | reverse complement strand
GGCTTGCCCTCGTGGCATTCAGGTCACCAAGGCTATTGCCGAGGTTAAGCAGGCTATCCTTCGCGGCAAGCCTTAAGGCCCGCAAAGCTCTTGAAACCCCGCTCGGAATGAACCTGTTCCAAGCGGGGTTTTACACTTTCACGAAAACCGAACCCGGTAGGAGAGCAACATGTGTGACACCTGCAACCACGAGCAACACAGCACACCCGCAAAAGCGGCATCCTTGGATCTAAGTCGCCGCAAGGCACTGCTCTTTGCTGCTGGTGCGCTGTCAACTCTGGGGCTGGTCTCGGTGGCAACCCGAGCCGAAGCCGCGGCGAAACCCTACCCTGCCTGCAAGACCACCGATGTTCGAGTCGGAGGCATGCGCTCAGTAACCGTGGCCGGAAAGCAGATTCTGATCACTCAACCGAGACGCGGAACTTTTCGCGCATTTGACGCAACCTGCACCCACGAGGGATGCGCCGTGACGCAGCTGGTCGGCACTCGCCTGGTGTGCGGTTGCCACGGAGCGAAGTTTGATTCAAACACCGGTGCAGCAGCCGGCGGCCCGGTGGTTCGAGGGCTAACCAGAATCCGTGTTGCAGTATCAAAGAATTTAGTTCGCGTAACTCTCTAATTCGCCCGGAAAAGCCGCAGGGACCTTGTTTACATGCCAAATGAGTCGGCAAGCAGCGTCATGCGCAATTGAGGCAGCAGCGCTGGCGAGGCCGACAGGCTATCAACGCCCAAGCGAATGAGCAGCTTAGCCGTCTCTGGGTCGGCAGCCGATTCACCGCAGACGCTGACGGTTTTGCCGTGCTTGTGCGCCGCTTGAATAACGCGCTCGATTGCAGCCACGACTTCAGGATGCCGCGCATCGGCGATTGTCGGTGCTCGTTTGGTCGAGTTTCCGCCGACGGCCGCCACCGTGGCCGCATGCCGGCTGAGCCCAAGCACATACTGAGTAAGGTCGTTCGTTCCGATGCTCACAAAATCGACCAGTTGCATCAGCTCATCAAGAACCTCGGCTTGCGTCACCTCGGGAACCTCGATCATGACACCCAGCTTGGTGTTTTCTTCGAAGCCGGCATCCCTGGCCATCGAGACAAACTCTCGTGCTTCGGCTACGTTTTGCACCATCGGTGCCATTACCCAAACCTCAGTGTCTGCGTATGTTTTCGCGGCACTGGCCAACGCTGCGAGTTGGGTTTCTAAGACCTCTCGATTGGCGAGCAATGTGTGCAGGCCTCGGTTGGCATATGGGCCGGTGCCTGATTCGCGCAAAAAGGGTAACGGCTTATCGAAGTCGAGGTCGAGCACACGCACGATGACGCGTTTGCCCTGAAAGCGTGAGAACAGTTTGATGTATTCAAACACCTGA
>CAZXFZ010000138.1:0-1436 GCA_964640285.1 uncultured Rhodoluna sp. | reverse complement strand
GGGTCAGGCGCCCAAGGTATAGCAGTTCGGTTCTAAACAGTCCAACACCCTGAGCTCCTGCCGCGATGGCCGCCGCACTCTCAAAACTTGACCCGAGATTCGCATACAGCTTGACCGGCAGCTCGGCATTCAACTCTTGCCAATCTTCAGGTGTCGTGTGCCGCGGTATCGAGGCGCGCCGATACTGCTCAAGTTCATCCTGCGATGGGTCAACAAAAACCTGGCCCGAAGTAGCGTCAACCAGCACCTGCTGCCCAGAGCGAATCACGCCCGCGCCGTGAACGCCCATGACGGTCGGCAGGTTGGCCGCTCGAGTGATAATCGCCGAGTGCGAGGTGGCCGAACCGACCATCGTGATTACTGCAAGGACTCGATCTCGACTCAGCTTCGCCGCGTCGATCGGCGACAGGGTCTCGGCAACAAGAACGAATGGCTCGGTCGGAAACTGAGGTTCAGCCACGCCTTCAACGTGCGCGATGACGCGATCGGCTAGTGATTCCAGGTCGCTGGCTCGCTCGGCAAAGAACCCGCCGATTTCGTTTAGCTGGCGGGCGAACTTTCGAAATCCGCCGCGAATCGCGCGGGCAGCGGCAGCACCCTCAGACAGATGCGCCTTGATTTCGTCGAACAGTTTTGGATCGCGCAGCATCATTGCCAGCACCTGAAGCACTTCGCGCCCCGTTTGCGTTGAGGCCTCATCCTCAAGAATCGCAGCCACTTCTTCGAGTTTTTGCTTGATGGCTGAAAGCCCTAGGCGCTGAAGCGGCGTGGTGAGTTCTAGAACGCTTTGACCGGCCAGCGACAACACGAACGCTGGGCCTAGCGCAACACCGGAGCCGACTCCGGCCCCAAACAAAACCCTTTGCGCCATGCCTCAAGTTTAGGGTCGCCTTAAACTTGAGCACATGTCGCTAAATCTGGTCACCATAAACGTCAACGGCGTTCGCGCAGCCTTTCGCAAAGGCATGGCCGACTGGATAGCCGAAAACAAACCGCAGGTGCTCGCCTTGCAGGAGGTTCGCGCCTCGACTCAAGACTTGGTTGAGCTGTTCTCAGAAACCGAGGATGCCTACAGCGACGGCGGGCAGTGGCACATCCTGCACGACGCGGCATCGGCCAAGGGGCGCGCAGGGGTTGCGGTGGTTAGCCGCATCCCTTCGGTTGCTCACCGCACAGCGCTCGGGCCTGACGATTTCGACAGCGCCGGTCGCTGGCTCGAGGCGGATTTCGTGATTGACGGCAAAACCGTCACCGTAATCAGCACCTACGTGCACTCGGGCGAAGTCGATACTCCAAAGCAGGTCGAAAAATACAAGTTCCTCGAGGCAATGCAGGCGCGCATGGGCGAGCTGATTGGCACGGGCCAGCACGCTGTCGTGGTAGGCGATTTGAATGTTGGTCACACCGAACTCGACATCAAGAACTGGAAGGGCAAC
>CAZXFZ010000137.1:484-2911 GCA_964640285.1 uncultured Rhodoluna sp. | reverse complement strand
GCTCGACGGTCCAATAGGCATCGCTCTCGCGGTGACCATTTCTCTTTGCGTAACAGTTTGGTTGCTCACTAAACGATTGAAGCTGCGCAAGGCCGTGCTTGTGTTGGCCTCACTTGCAGTGGCCTGTTTGATGGCCACGCTTATTTCGAAAGGCTCATTCATAGCTGGACGGCTCTTGCCTGATTGGTCGGTTTTCAGTTGCAATATTGGTCAGGGCGATGCCTATGTGCTGAGATCAGCTAGTCAAGTGGCCGTGGTGGATGTCGGCCCGGATTCGCAAGCAATCGATGACTGCCTTAGCGCTCTAGGCGTCGAGAAAATTGACCTTTTGGTGTTGACTCACTTTGACCGGGATCATGTTGGTGGGCTAGATGGCGCACTCCGCAACCGAGTCGTCTTGACCGCTCTCACAACCTCGTTCATGGACGAGAGGCCAGCGGCGGCACTGATCGACCAGAAAGTAAGGGCCGCAGCAAATCAAGTAGTTCAACCCAAGGCTGGTGATCGTGGGCTGTTCGGCACTGGAAGTTATCTGGTTCTAAACCCGGGCGACCCCAATGCTTTTTATGAAGACGCGAACGATGCAAGCATTTCGATTCTTTTTTGGTTCGATGGCATGCAGTTTCTGACGCTCGCCGATTTAGGCGAGAGCGGACAAATGCGCATTGCACCGATGTTGTTGAGTGCGTTTCGTAACCAACCCTGCAGCGTATTGAAGGTGGCACACCATGGCTCTGCAAACTTCTATCAAGAGCTCTATCAGGAACTTCATTTTGACCTGGCGTTGATTTCAGTTGGAGCAAAAAACGGATATGGGCATCCCACCGATCGGGCGCTCTCGACTCTCGCTAGGGCCGGGGTTCAAGTGGCAAGAACCGACAAGAACGGCTGGGTTGCTGTACGTTGCCAAAACGACTCAGTGGAGGGCAGCAACCGCCTGGATGTCAGAGTCCAAAGGTAGGCTTAAGGCATGAGCAAAGCAACCGAGGTCGATTGGCGCAAGGCTCACGTCGCACCAGTTGTTTTGCTTTTTGGTCCTGAAGATTACACGGCGAGTAGTGCTATTCGAAGCATCCGTGCTGAACTGCGCGCCAAGCATCCCGAACTCGAAATTCACGAGATTGATGCTTCGGTATACGGTGCGGGTTACTTGACCGCGCTTGCCAGCCCGTCACTTTTTGGTGAACCAAAGTTGATTATCGTTCGAGGGTTCGAGAAGTGCTCTGACGACTTCATCGATGATGTTCAGAACTACGTTTCTAGTCCAGATCCCGACACAACTTTGATCTTGCGACACACCGGTTCTTCCGTTCGCGGCAAGAAAGCTCTCGATGCCATCAGGGCAAGTGTTAGCGCCATCGAAGTCAAGGTTTCAGAGATGAAAAAGGAACCCGAGCGAATCGCTTTCGTTCAATCGCATTTCGCTCACGCAAATCGAAAGGTGAATCCAAATGCTGTGAGGGCGCTGGTTTTGGCCTTCGGAGAACAGTTGGCCGAGCTAGCTGCTGCTGCAGACCAACTGATGCTTGATGAGGCCGAGACGATCACCGAAGAAGTTGTAGATCGGTATTTCGGCGGCAGGGTAGAGGTGAGCAGCTTCAAGGTTGCAGACTTGGCCGTTGCTGGGCAAGCAGGGCAAGCTTTGGCGATGTTGCGCCATGCCTTGGCAACAGGAGTTGACCCCGTACCAATGGTGATTGCTCTTTCGACCAAGATTCGCCAGATGGCAAAGGTATACGGCAACAGGGGTGCGACCCCAGCATCGCTCGGCATGCCACCCTGGCTACTTGATCAAACTCGCCGTTCACTTGCTGGCTGGAGCGAAGAGGGCCTAGCCAATGTTTTCGTGGCGCTAGCTGATACCGACGCTGCTGTCAAAGGCGCTGCAAGAGACCCCGAGTTTGCACTGGAGCAGCTAATCGCACTTATAGCGAATCGCGGGTTACACCGCGAAGCGGAGTAACCCGAATGGTTTCATCTAAGAAGTTTGGCGTCGTTTTGCTTGCCGTTGGCTTGCTTGCAATGCTTTTGCGGCCACCTATCGCGATAGTTGGCCCGTTGTTGGGTCAAATCACAGAAACCTATCGGCTGGACGCCGTCATGGTTTCTGTTCTGAACAGCCTTCCACTGCTTTGTTTTGGTTTGGGGGCATTTTTTGCGCCACGACTAGAGCGATCGATGGGCATGCGCACTTTAGTTATTGGGCTAACCGCTCTATTGACCGCAAGCATCGCATCCCGTGGTTGGGTTGGCGAAGAGATGTTTTTAGTCGGCACGTTCGTGCTTTCGCTCTGCATTTCGCTGGCTAACGTTCTTCTGCCGACTTTGGTGAGAATGCTGTTTCCGACCAGAATCGGACTCGTTACGGGCTTCTATGTAACTGTTATGGCCGTCGCGGCAAGCTTCAGCGCAGCTACCGCAGTTCCA
>CAZXFZ010000137.1:0-474 GCA_964640285.1 uncultured Rhodoluna sp. | reverse complement strand
TGGCAGGTGGCGCTATCGCTCTGGGCGCTACCTGGGTTTTTCGCCGCCATTCTCTGGTTTCTGCTTCGAAGTGCGCTTCCGACCCCGGTTTTGTCTAGCGTCAAGAGTCAAAGCCAAATCCAAACCTCAAATGATGCCCACCAGCCTCAACAAGTGCTCGTCGCGAATTCAAAGCCGGTCAGCGTTTATCGGCAATCGATCGCTTGGTTGCTGGTGGCATTCTTCGGGATACAGTCCCTAGGTTTTTACTCTGTGCTCGGCTGGCTAGCTCCAGCTCTGGTTTCGGCCGGAATGACACAGGCTAATGCTGGACTGGTATTAGCCTTGGCTACCGGACTCGGTATCCCTCTTGGTTTGATCACATCCACTGTCTTGCACAAGATCAGATCGATCTCCACTCTAAATCTGGCTTCCACGGCCACAGCACTAAGTGGCATGTCGCTATTCGTGTTTCTGATATGGGTCGGTGTTCCC
>CAZXFZ010000136.1:0-2911 GCA_964640285.1 uncultured Rhodoluna sp. | reverse complement strand
CCGAACTGACGAAGGTAAATCTTCGAAGACTTGTATGAGCAGTGCTCAGACCACATCACCGAATACATCGCAAGTTCAGACGAGGTTGGGCGACGCCCCAAGATCTCTTTGATGCGGTCGTATTCCTCTTGCTTTAGGCCGAGTTCCTTCCAAGGCTGGGCCTTGTCTGGTGAGGATGCCGCCGCGGCGACGGTGTCAACTCCGCTCGGAACAGCCGGTGCCTTTTTCTTGAACAGTGCCATGATTGCCTAGCCTCGTGCCCTTCGTGCCTTATGCCTTGACCAGCGAGTTGATGACCGAGGTGAAGAACTTCAGGCCGTCAACGCCCGAGCGCATGGCCGATTTGGTGTCTGGTCCGAATCCTGCTTCGACAGCGTGTTCAGGATGCGGCATGAGACCAACAACGTTTCCGCGTTCGTTGCGCAGACCCGCGATGTTGTTCATCGAACCGTTCGGGTTCACCTCGAGATACCTGAAGGTGATCAGGTTTTCACCCTCGAGTCGGTTTAGCGTTTCGTCGCTGGCGATGTAGCCGCCCTCACCGTTCTTCAGCGGAATCGTGATTTCTTGGCCAACTTCAAACTGGTTGGTCCAAGCGGTGTCGGTGTTGACTACTTCGAGTTTTTGGTCGCGGCAGATGAAGTGCTGGTGTTCGTTGCGAATCAGGCCACCCGGCAGCAGGTGGCTTTCGACCAGCACCTGGAATCCGTTGCAGATGCCCAGCACTGGCAGGCCCTTGCCAGCCGCGCGCACGATCTCTTTGGTTACTGGCGCCTGAGCTGCGATGGCTCCGCAGCGAAGGTAGTCGCCATACGAGAAACCGCCGGGCAGCACCACGGCATCCACTTTCTTTAGGTCGGCGTCTGCGTGCCAAAGCGGAACCGGAGTCGCACCGGCCAAACGCACCGCGCGCTGGGCATCGCGATCATCGAGCGTGCCCGGAAAAGTGACTACACCGATTTTGAGGCTCATGATTTGCCCGCTTAGTTCTCGACGGTGACGGCGACGACGTCTTCGATCACCGAGTTGCTCAAGAAGCTTTCGGCGATCTGCTTGGCGTTCTCGAGGTCAGCATCAGTAACTGCTCGGTCGAAGTGCAGCTCGATTCGCTTGCCAATTCGAACCGCGGTGATGTCTTTGTTCTGTGCGTTTCCGTTGCGGTGCAAAGCGTTGTTCACGGCCTTGCCCTGAGGGTCAAGCAGGTCGGCCTTTGGCATAACCTCGACGATGATCTTTGGCACAGAATTCTCCAAGCTTGTGTGGGGAGTATTTGCCTCAAGGATGCGCTTTTCGCGCCGCACCTTGGGCGTCGACAACGCTGCCAGACACCATAAGTTTAGCGGAGCGCAGCCGCTGGCAGGGCATGCATCGGAGCGCAATCCTGACAGATTGTCAGGATTGTCGGCGACCCCTTCGCCTAACTTCGTGGTGAGAAATCAAACCCACTCACGAATGGAGTTAAATTGCGCGTCAAACGCATCCTCAAATTGACCACCACTCTTGGCCTCGCAACGGCACTAACCGCTTCGTTGGGGCTGCCCGCCGCTCAGGCCGATGGCATGGCGTTGAAGATCGACAAGGTCAGCATGTTGAACGCCGCCGGTGACACTATCACCGCAAACATTTCGGGTCTGGCCGGCGACCAGGGCATCTATGTTCGTCTGTGTGCCATTCCGGCAGAGGCCTCAACCAACACCTCGGCTCGACCCACTCAGTGTGACGGCCAGGGCAAGTGGGTCAGCAACCTGGTTGCATCTCAGGTAATTGGTGCTGGTAAAGCCGCAGAGCCGGTCAAGCTCGACGTGAAGGCAGTGTTCACTGTCAAGGATGCGACGGTCGACTGCACCAAGGTTGCCTGTGCAATTCACACTCGTCGCGATCACTTTGGCGGCGCAGCTGACTTCAACCTCGACCGCTACTACCCAGTCTCATTCGGGGCACCGGTGGCTCAGGCAACATTCAAGTCTGGTCGCCTCGCGGTTTCGGTGACTGGCGCTGCAGGCCAGAAGATTGCGTTCAAGGTTGGCAACCGCCTTTACAACCGCACCGCAACCAGCCAGAACTTTGTGTTCTCGTTGGCAAGTAAGGCGAAGGCCGTCACTGTCTCGGCGACGATCGACGGCAAGTCGGTTCTTTCACAGACTGTGAAGGCAACTAAGTAGCCGAAAGCTATTGAGGTCGCAGTGCTCCGGTGATTCCCGAAATCGTGAATTGCTCGAGCGCTGCGGCCTCTTTTTCATATTCGGCACCCTCGTCGATGCGCTTGGCACTCGCGGCAACAGTCGCATAGATAAGGTGTGCGGTTGCCGGCACATCAGCAATGCCGAGCTGCGCAATCGGGCTGAGCAGCGACGTCATTACGTGGCCGTGCATTGCGCGAATCATGCCTCGCGACTCGTCGGGCAAACTGTCAATCGAAATCTCGCGAATTGCGCGGTGGTCGGCACTTGCCAAATGAGCTAGCGAATAGTGAATCCAAATGCGGATGCGCTCGAGTGGATCCTCAAACTTCGAGATGTGATCGTCGATGGCGTTGCTCAGATCAGCCATCTCGTTGATCACGAGTTCGGCAAGCACATGTTCGCGCGATGCAAAGTACTGATAAATCGCGGGCCTGCTCAAACCAGTGCGTTTGGCTAGCTCTGCCATCGAAACAGCTTCGACGCCCTCGCTGGCGATGATGCCAATCGCGGCCTCAAGAATCTCTTCTTGGCGTGCGTCTCGAACTTGTTCTCTAACCATCGCTAACTTCTAAGTCGTGTGAGCGCTCGGCTATTCCTTTATTTCTGACTGTTACTCGCGATTTCTGCGAGCAAATCGCGCTTAGGCAACGCCTTGCGTCAAGCGCTCGACCAATTCGGCATACTTGTCGGCGGTTTGCTCGACAATCTCGGCCGGCAGGGCCGGTGGT
>CAZXFZ010000135.1:0-2940 GCA_964640285.1 uncultured Rhodoluna sp. | reverse complement strand
GCCGTTTTCGGCTCTCGATGCAGCCACTAGAGCCAGCCTTCAGCGCTGGCTGCTAGATCTGCGCGAGCGGCTCAATCTGACCATTGTGCTGGTCACTCACGACATCGACGAGGCCGTAATCCTGGGCGACCGCATCGTGTTGCTGGGCGAACCCGGTCAACCGCTCACCGAATACGCCGGCGATACCGCATCCAAGGCTGAAATCATCGCAGCGCTCGAGTATTCGATCTAGCCAACCCCTTCGACTTATCACGACGACCACCCGCAACCAAAGAGAGAAATCATGACCAACTGCAACGACTTCGAACACCTCGCCAACGAGGCTGCCCTGCACGAATCAGGTGGCTTTAGCCGTCGCACCCTGATGCGACTGGCCAGTGTCGGCGCTGCAGCCACGGCACTCGGAGTGCAGGGTTGGGGTGAGGTTCCAGCTGCCAATGCCGCAAACCTCGCTAGCCTGAAAATCGGTTACCTGCCAATCACCGACGCATCCCCGCTGCTAATCGCCCACGATGGTGGTTTCTTCAAGCGCAACGGCATCCAAACTTCGGCACCTACGCTGTTCCGCAGCTGGCCGAGCCTGGTCGAGGCTTTCCTTGCCAAGCGCGTCGACGTGATTCACATCCTGATGCCGTTGGCGATTCAGCTAAAGTTCGGTGCGAACCAAGACATCAAGGTGCTGACCTGGAACCACACCAACGGTTCGGCGCTCACCGTGGCGAACTCGATCAACAAGATTGGTGACCTAGCGGGCAAGACCGTGGCTGTTCCGTTCTGGTATTCGCTGCACAACGTGGTCTTGCAGCAGCTGTTCCGCAAAGACGGCCTCGAGCCAGTAACCACCGGAAACGCGGATGCCGCCAAGAAGCAGGTCAAGCTGATCGTGCTGCCACCTGCTGACATGCCTGCTGCCCTGGCCAACGGCAGCGTTGCCGGTTACATCGTTGCTGAGCCGTTCAACGCTCTGGCCGAAACCACTGGCATCGGCAAAATCCTGCGCTTCACCGGTGACGTCTGGCGCGAGCACGCCTGCTGCGTGACTCTGGTTCGCGGTGATCTGGTAGAGAACAACCCGAGCGCCGCTCAGGCAGTTGCCGACAGCATCGTTGCCGCTCAGCTCGAGATTCAGAAGAACCGCACGATTGCTGCCGGTGTGCTCAAAGACAATGGCTATCTGCCACAGTCACGCGAGTCGATTCAGCGAGCACTCAATTACTACCCCGCTGCCAAGTACCCGACAGCCATTCGCAACAAGGCATGGGGTTCGAAGCGCATCGATTTCAAGCCGTTCCCTTTCCCTAGCTACACCCAGGCGCTAGTGACCGAGCTGCGCAAGACCGTTGTGGTTGGCGACAACTCGTTCCTGAACCGAATCGACTTGGCAACCGCGCACCGCGATCTGGTCGCCGTCGGTCTCGCCGAGGCAGCCATTCGCAAGGCTGGCGGCAACGCTAAGTTCGGCCTGCCAACCCGACTGACCCGCACCGAGGTAATCAAGCCATAATGCTCACCTTTGCGCTTCGCCTGGCCACCACCGCCGCAGCCTTTGTGCTGTGGTGGTGGGGCACAGACGTGCTTTCCGCCGACAACCCGATCCTGAGCAACATGAGCCCACTGGATGCCTATGCGGCACTGCAGCGGGTCTTCACCGACGGCTACATCTGGGGTTCGATTGCGGTAACACTGGAGCGCTTAGGCCTCGGACTCCTGATTGCCACTGGCGTCGGCTTGACGCTGGGTCTGCTGTTCGGATCGCTGCGTCGCGTCGAGCAATCGACCTCGCTTGTTGTTCAGTTTTTGCGCATGGTTTCGCCACTATCGTGGGCGCCGGTGGCGATTGTGCTGTTTGGCGTTGGCACTGCCCCAGCGGTGTTCCTGATCGCCATCGCCGCGGTTTGGCCGATCGCACTCAACACCGCCGCTGGCATCAAGGCGATCGACCCGAACTGGCGCTTGCTTGCGCGCTCGCTGGGCGCATCCCGCTTTGAAACACTTCGCACAATAGTGATTCCGGCGATCCGACCTAACGTTCTAACCGGTCTTCGATTGGCGTTGGGTGTTGCCTGGATTGTTCTGGTGCCGGCCGAGATGCTTGGCCCAGATTCGGGCCTCGGCTTCGAGATTTTGAGCGCCCGCGACATGATGGACTACCAGCTGCTGGCTGCCGTCATGTTTCTGATTGGCGTAATCGGGTTTGCGATGGACTGGCTCACCCAAGCCCTGTTCAAGCGGTGGACTGCGAAGCAATAGACGCTAGGCTCAATTCGTTCGATGACGAATGAGAGGCCGAACCATGGCGCAGAATCCGAGCGAGTTTAACCCGCGAGCAATCTTGGATGCGATTTACGCATCCGCCGGCCCGGCAACCAGCCGAGCGGCCGCAGAAGCTCTCGAAGCCGCCGACCAGCTCGCCCACTATCGCGAGCAGTTCCACATCGCCGACCCAGACCTCAAATATCTCGATGGCAACTCGCTGGGCCGCATGCCGAAGGCCACCGTGGCCGCGGTCAACGACTTTCTGACCAACGAATGGGCCACCGAGTTGGTCGACGGTTGGGCACACTGGATCGACCAGGCGCAGGTCGCCGGCAACATTCTGGGCGCATCCACTCTGGGTGCCGCAGCGGGTCAAACACTGGTTCAAGACACCACCTCGGTGAACTTTTATCAGCTTTGCAATGCGGCAATCAGCGCTCGCCCAGGCCGCAAGACAGTGATCATTGACGCCAGCAATTTTCCGACCGACCGCTACATTCTGGCCGGCATCGCCGAGTCGCGCTGGCTGAACCTGGTCACCCTAAACAACGACGGCACCGGCGGGCCAGGCGCTGTCGACATCGAATCAGACTGCGAGCTGATTACCCCCGAGGCACTCGAGCCGTTCCTCAGCGAAGACGTTGCGCTAGTCACTTTGCAGGCGATTCACTACCGTTCGGGCAG
>CAZXFZ010000134.1:0-2971 GCA_964640285.1 uncultured Rhodoluna sp. | reverse complement strand
ACAGATGAGATCTCGACGCCGAGGGCGAGCTCAACACCATGCTCGACTAGTTTGGCCTGAAATGGCTCAATCATTTCTGGATCAAAGTTCGACAGGATCTGATTTCCACGTTGAACAAGTGTCACGTCAATTCCGAGATGACGAAGGTTCTCGGCAACCTCCACACCCACAAAACCTGCACCAGCTACGACTGCCGTTCTTGCTTTGCTGGCTGCAGCTTTAAGAGCATCCGCATCCGACACATCGCGCAGTGAAAGCGCGCGCTCTGCGCCTGGCACCGAAAGCTCGCGAGGCTTTGCGCCGGTCGCGAGAATCAGGTAATCGTAGTGCTCGGTCAGCTGGGTGCCCGTGATTGAGTTGAATGCCGAAACTACTTTGGCCTGACGATCGATCGAATTCACTCGAGTGTTTACTCGAACGTCAATGCGGAACCGATGCCACAGCGACTCAGGTGTCTGAAGCAAAAGCGCTTCGCGCATCGAAATGACATCGCTCACGTAGTAGGGAAGCCCACAGTTTGCATAACTCACGTGTTCCCCGGCCTCGAACACCACGATTTCAGCATCCTCGCGCAACCTGCGCAAGCGGGTGGCAGCTGACATTCCGGCAGCAACGCCGCCGACAATCAAGACGCGCATTTTTGAAATCTTTCTGTTTCGTGCACCTGCGAAAGTGCCTTTGCGGAGTTGGGATTACTTGTTTGTGGGCAGACCCGCGCGCTTCCAGGCAGCCGTGCCCCCTGAAACGTTGGTGACCTTGTATCCCATGCCTGATAGGTAGTTGCATGCCTGAGCTGAACGAGCGCCCGATTGGCAGATCACCAAGATCTCTCTTTCTTTAGCCAGCTCGCGCTCGTAACGGGTGCTTAGGTTGCTCAGCGGCAAACTGCGCGCACCTTGTGCGTGACCAGAGCGAAACTCCGATGTTTCGCGCACGTCATAGAGCAGGGCTCCTGCCTGTTGCATTTCCCGTGCCTGCTGCGGAGACACGGTTTCGTATTTTTTCTTGAAAAGGTTGCTGAAAATGCCCATTGGTTTCTTTCTCGTTGGCTTTAGTTGTGGGTTTAGCGCTGATCTAGGCGAGCGACATAAATGCTTTTTCGAGTGCCTTGCGCTGCGATTCTGCATCCGGCTGGTTGGCGCAGTTGGCGATGCCGGTCGAGATGATAGAAAAGCCAGCCCTCGAGAGCGCGGCACTTGCTGCTGAGAGCTGAGTCAGAAGTTCAGTGCAGTCTCGACCTTCGTCGAGCATGCGGATGATGCCTCCGATTTGACCTTGTGCACGCACTAGGCGATCGCGCGCATTTTTCAGTTCTGCTGGATCAATCTGCATTTGTTTCCTTTCGAGGCTTCGTGTTGCTATACTCTACAGCATACCCTAGGGGGTATACGAAAGGATTACGATGCGTTACATGACCCGCAACATTTTCAAGGCAATTGCCGCTATCTTCATTGTGTTGTTCGCTGCAGGCTCGCTCAGTGCTTGCTCAACCGAAAAGGTAGACATGTCAACTTATTCAGCCGTGATTGACGTTCGCACTCCTGGTGAAGTAGCAGAGTCTGGTGCGCTAGAGGGCGCCTTGCTCTATGACTGGCAGGGGCCAGATTTCGCCAATCAAATCTCAACTCTTGATCCAGCCGCAAACTACTTCATCTATTGCCGCTCGGGCAACCGTGCCGGCCAGGCAATTGAGTGGCTAAAGCAAAACGGCTTCACCGGTGAGCTAACCAACGGTGGTGGCCTGCAGGATGCAGCTGCTGCCACCGGTCTCGAAATCGTAGCCGGCTAACTCACCCATGATCGGGCCGCTTAAGAAGCTAGCTGCCAAACTGAATCCCGCCGCGGTCTGGAACAAAAAGTACGAAACCGCAGATTGGGTTTACACCAAGGTCGAGAACCGGTTTGTTCGCGAGCTCTGTGAGCCACTGGTGCCAGGCACTGCGATCGACCTCGCTGGTGGCGAGGGGCGCAACGCGATGTGGCTCGCCAAACGAGGCTGGCGGGTCGAGAACATCGACTTCTCGAAAGTTGCCCTGCTCAAATTCAAAACCTGGGTTGCCGAAGAATCCAAGCAGGATGCGTCGCTCGCATCCCGTTGCATCGCAACTCAAGCCGATGCCCGCAAGTTCGCCAGCAAACTTGCGCCGGTTGACCTCGGGGTGGTCGCCTACCTGCAGATTCCCGAAACCGATCTAGCCAAAGCTTTAGGCGACCTGGTTTCCGCGATCAGACCCGGCGGCACACTGGTGGGAGTCTGGCACTCGCGAGACAACCTAGAGGGTGGTTTCGGTGGGCCGCGCAACCCTGCGGTTTTGCCCAATGTGAACTCGATTCGAACCGCGCTCGCCGATAAGCCGGTGAGCATCGATACTCTCGAAAATCGCGAGGGCCAAATCCAGACTGCCGAGGGCCTCAAACCCAGCATCACTCTCATTCTGAAGGCAACTCTTCGCGACTAGAATTGGCTCTCAAAGGGTTCATCAAGCTGGGAGCACGAATTGACTCGCGTTTATGATTTGGCAGTGATTCCGGGCGATGGTATTGGCCCAGAGGTCACCAGTGTCGCTCTCGAAGCAATCAACCGAGTCACGATCGGTTCAGGCGTTGAGTTCAAAGTCACCGAATACGACCTGGGTGCCAAGCGCTACCTCGAAACCGGCGAAACCCTGACGGATGCCGACCTCGAAAACCTCAAGCGCCACGACGCAATCCTGCTCGGCGCAATCGGTGACCCTCGCGTGCCAAGCGGCATCCTCGAGCGCGGTTTGCTGCTGAAGTTGCGTTTCTCGTTTGCGCACTATGTCAACCGGCGCCCCACCAAACTGTTTCCCGGCGTGGTTAGCCCGCTAGCTAACCCGGGCAAGGTTGATTTTGTTGTGGTTCGCGAAGGCACCGCGGGCCCTTACGTTGGCACTGGTGGCGCGATTCGCGTTGGCACCCCCGAAGAGTTTGCTACCGCGGTCTCAGTAAA
>CAZXFZ010000133.1:0-2976 GCA_964640285.1 uncultured Rhodoluna sp. | reverse complement strand
CGCGCCAACCATCAGCAGCTTCGGGCTGCTCTCGCGCAACTCGCCGGCGGCCAAACCGCCGTCAAAACCTGCGCTAGTCAATCAACTCACCGGCCTGATAACTCTTGCCGGCAACCGTGCCGACCACATCGAAGAACTCGATGCTGTTGCGGCCGTTGAGCGGTCGGCGACATTCGATGTCGTCTGCGGTGAAGACCTGCCCCGCCGCAATGTCGCGTCGGGCGACCAGCGAGCGGCGAACAACCGCTTTGTTCGCCAACGCGATGTCGGCCGGCTGCTTCTTGCGCTCACCCAGAGCGCGAGTAGCCTGACGAATCTGCGAGACCAAGAGCTCAAGCTCGGCCGGGTCGAGTGACGCCTCGTGATCGGGGCCCTCAAGCGACTTGTCGAGAGTGAAGTGCTTCTCGATAACCGTTGCGCCCATGCCCACCGCGATCACCGAGGCCAGCGTGCCGAGCGAGTGGTCGCTGTAACCAACCGGCAGCCCAAACTCGTCGGCAATCAAACCGATTGCGTTCAGGTTGAGAATGTCGAGCTCAGCCGGATACTGCGTGGTGCAGTGCAGAATCGTCACCTTCTCGAGCATGATCGCGCGAACATCGTCGCGCGCATAGAGCGCATCCAAAACCTCAGAAGTTGGGGATGCCTCAGCGGCAACCAAACCGTTTGCCTTGGCATAGCCGAACGCGATGAACTTGAGCGCCTGACCAATCTCGTCGAGAACCGCCATGCCGGTCGAAACAATCACCGGCAGATTCGACTGCCCGGCCTTCACCAGCATCGGTGCGAAAGTCAAATCACCCGAAGCCACCTTCACCAGCGGAATCTCGAGCTCTTCAATCAAAAAGTCCAGTTCGTCGAGGTCAAACCCGGTCGACAAGAATCCGATGCCGATCTTCTTGCAGTGGTCGCGCAGCTGCGCAAACTCCTCGTGGCTCAACTCGAGCCCCTTCAGCAGATCCCACTGGCTGCGAGTGTCGCCTTCGCCCTTGCGCTGGTAGTCGGCGAGTTTCGCATCCTTGCTGGCCAGCTTGTCTGCCGAGAAAGTCTGAAACTTCACGATGTCGGCACCGGCACGCTTAGCGACATCCACCATCTCGATTGCGCGCTCGATCGAACCGTTGTGGTTGACTCCGGCCTCGGCGATGATCAAAACCGGTTGAGCCTTGATTTGGTTTGCAATCATTTGTCTGCGCTCCAGAACTTCTTTTTTGGGGGATTAGGAATGTTGTGCTTGAGCAGCTCGGCCACGGCACGCTGCGCGAAACCAGGGGTGCCGAAGGGTGTGCCAGCAGCCGCCGCCCGCGAACGAAACTCGGGGTCGAGCGCCTTTCGCATCGCGGCCAAAATCTGATTGCGCTCGGCTTGAGCCGGCTTCAGCACGCTAGCCGACATCGGACGCCCCTCTTGGCGGTTGCCCACGAGAACGCTCGGCACACCCAAAACCGGGGCCTCCAAAACCGTCGAGGATGAGTTGCCCGTAACCAAATCGACCTGGCGCATCACGCTCAAGTAGCCGAGCTGGCCGAAACTCTCGACATAGCTCACGCGGTCGGGCAGGCGCCGAGTGAACTCGGCAATCGCGGCACGCACCTCGGCGCTGCCGATGTCATTGTTGGTGCCCGTGACGATCAACTGAGTTTCGGCCGGGTCGAGCGGGTTCGTCAAGGCCTCCATCGCGGCCAACAGTTCGTCGATCAGGGTTTGCGCAGGCGCTTCGTCGAAGGCGGCGGGATGGAAAGTCATCAAAACCGTCTGCTTGGTTCCGAAGCGGATACCGAACTTCGCCTCGAGGTCGGCGCGATTCATAAACTCGAGTCGCTCAAGTGCATCCAACACCGGCGCACCAAAGTTGAACACGCGCGAAGGCTCCTCGCCCAACTGAATCACTCGCGCACGATGTTCTTCGGTGGTCGTGAAGTGCAGGTAGCTCAACTTGGTGATGCTGTGACGAAGGCTGTCGTCCATGGCCCCGAGAGTCAGTTCGCCACCGTGAATGTGAGCCACGGGAATCAGCAATATGGTTGCGGCGGATGCCATCGCAAACGCCTCAAGTCTGTCGCCCAAAACTACAACAATGTCAGGGCGAAGCTCGGCCAAAACCTTTGCGAACTTGGCAACCGCCTCGCCTGTGTCAACCGCGGCTGCCAGCGACGAGTCGTCGTCAGACCAAATCGCCACCTCGGCTGCCGGAACGTATCCGTCACGCTTGATTTCGTCGACCGTCATGCCGTGCGCAGCCGACAGGTGCGAACCCGTCGCGATGATTTGCAGCTCGACGCTGCGGTTTAGCCCATTCGCCTTGACGTTTAGTTCGGCGATCAGGTTTTTGAGCAACCCGTAGTCGGCACGGGTGCCTGTCATCACCGCAATCTTGCGCAATTGAGCCATGATTAGGCCGATCGCCCGTTCGATCCTTCGGCCCCGCGGCCACCCAAACGCTCACCCGAGCCTGAGCCAAGACGCTCTGCCAACTTGGGCGTTGAGGGAATACAGATCAGGGATGCGTGCAACGCAATCGCGTTCTCGAGCGAACCGCCGAGCGAGTCACCAGCAGCCGGAGCCGAGGTGTACATGCGCTGCTTGTGCAGCAGGTTCCACATCGGGCGAGCTAGGTATCCGGCATCGTGGCATGCCTGCAAAACTGTGTCGCGCAGCTCGAGGCTCGGCTCGTCGAGCTGAATTGCGCAGAGCCAGTAGTTTGACGTGGTGCCTTCGGGCTCAAACACGAACCGCACACCGTCGAGGCCCGCAAAGGCATCCCCGTAGGCAACCGCCAACTCGCGCTTTTGCACCAGAAAGCGATCGAACTTCTCGAGCTGCGCCATGCCCAGTGCTGCGTTGAGGTTTGGCATGCGATAGTTCCAGGCGATGTGGTCGTGCTCGAATTCCCACTTGTGCGGCAGTTTGGCGGTGGTGGTCAGGTGCTTGGCCAGCGGGCCGAGCTCGTCGTCGTCGGTCAGGATTACGCCGCCC
>CAZXFZ010000132.1:0-2997 GCA_964640285.1 uncultured Rhodoluna sp. | reverse complement strand
AGGTGAAGTCTTGAGGATTTTGTTCGGCATCAGTTTTGAGTTCGAGCATGATGTTGCGCAGGCTCCTCGGCAGCTTTCGCCCGGGTGCAATCGCAAAAGACAGCCCGATCGCATCCCCAGCAGTTGGATAAGGGTCTTGCCCCACCACCAGAACTTTCACAGAGCCTGCCGGCTGGGCGAATGCGGCCATGACGAGTTCTCTTGGGGGCAAAACTTGGTCCGGGATCTCCCGTTCGATCGCCTCGAGCAGACTGCGCTGGTCGGCTAGCAAATGCTGCCAACTCGTGTGCATCGACTCGAAGAACATTTCTCTAGGCTAACGGTGCGAGAATGAGCACATGAGCTATGCAGAATACGCCGAAGAAGCCGCCAAATACTCTCAGATCTTGACTCAGATTCGTCGAGAGCTGCATCAGATTCCAGAGTTCGGAATCGACAACCCGAAGACTACCGAACGCTGCATCGCATCCATCGAGGGGCTAGGCGAGATTTTCCGAAGCAAGCGCACCTCTGGGTTCGCCATTCTGATTCGCGGAAAACAAGAGGGCCCAACCGTTTTGCTGCGCACAGACACGGACGCCCTAGCCGTCATCGAAGACACCGGGCTCGAGTTCGCATCCACCAACGGATTCATGCACGCTTGCGGTCACGACCTGCACATGGCCATGGCTATCGGTGCCTGCCACCTGCTCGCTACTCACGCAGACCGACTTAGAGGCAACGTTGTGGTCTGGTTCCAACCGGGCGAAGAGGGTCACGGTGGAGCTGACATCATGCTTGAAGAGGGGCTCCACCTCGTCTCAGGCGAGAAACCGATTGCGGCTTACGGCATCCACGTATTCAGTGCATACCCGCTTGGGATGTTCGGCACTCGCCCCGGGCCACTCATGGCTTCGGCAGGTGGCATGACCGTAACCTTCAAGGGGCAGGGTGGTCATGGCTCTATGCCTTGGCTGTCGAAAGACCCGATTTCGCCCATGCTTGAAGCCGCGCAGGCTCTGCAAACTCTGGTTGCCAAGCAAATTTCGACTTTCGAACCGGCCGTAATCAACATCGGTTGGATAAAGGCGGGAGACGACCACACCGAGAACGTGATTCCTGAAATCGCTCAGTTCGGAGCCACCATTCGAACCTTCTCGCAAGAGATCACTGATGCGATTAAGTCGGGTGTGACCCAATTGGTGAACTCTGTGGCTCAGGCACACGGCGTGAGCGCCGAGGTTGAATTCCACCCGTTTACCAAGGTTTTGGTGAACGATGCCGTTGCGGTTGAGCGCACGAAGAAAATCGTTGACGACGCCTTTGGCAAGCTCCCGAACGGTGCCTCTCGATTTGTTGATCGGCAGCATCCGATCACCGGCGGAGAGGATTTCGCGTCGATTGTCGAGGAGATCCCAGGCGCCTTCATCTTCATGGGTGCGTGCCCTCCAGGAAACGACCACACCAAGGCCGAAACCAATCATTCGAACAAGGCCGTTTTCGACGATTCCACATTGAGCCAGGGTTCGGCTCTGCTTGCCGCACTCGCTTTTGACACACTGGATGACGCAGCTCGAAGCTAGCTCAACCGCAACGCAGTGCGGCTTCAGAGGTGGGCTGCCGCTCTAATCGACTAAATTAGAGCCTCAAATGGAATTTCAGTCGCCCGAGGATAGCGTCCCGTCAACATTCGTGACCGACGCAATGAGCCGAACGCTGGTCGGTCGGCCTCCTGCGACTGGAGCCTGGCGAGATGGTGATCCACTTGGTGAGCGACAGTTTGCCCTGCCATTCGACCTGAAACTTGAGTCGGGCAAAGAACTTAAAAACGTGCGCATCGCATTCGAAACCTGGGGTCAACTCGAACCAGACAAGTCGAACGCAGTGTTGGTTTTGCACGCGCTCACCGGAGACTCACACGCACTAGGTCATCCGAGCAAAGCTCAGCCGACAGCTGGCTGGTGGGAGGCCGGCATTGGCCCAGGCAAAGCCATAGACACCAACAAGTGGTTCGTGGTTGCCCCAAACGTTCTGGGAGGCTGCCAAGGCAGCACTGGCCCGGCCACCCTCGATAACCGCGGCCGAGAGTATGGCCCACGATTTCCGTTCGTCACTATTCGAGACCAGGTGGCAGCTCAGCGCAAGTTCTCAGAGTCACTCGGTATTAGCAAGTGGCATGCCATCATCGGTGGGTCGATGGGCGGCATGCACGTTCTCGAGTGGGCGATTACGCATCCTGATGCAACCGACCGAATTGCGGTGATTGCGGCCCCGGCAATTTCAAGCGCAGACCAGATCGCCCTGAACTCGGTGCAGATCGAAGCGGTCAAGACAGACCCTGCATTCAACGGTGGCAACTACTACGACGCCAAGCCCGGCCACGGCCCGCACAAGGGTCTCGCGCTAGCGCGCAGGATGGCACTGCTGAACTACCGCTCCCCCTCTGAACTCAACGACCGTTTTGAGCGAACCTGGCAATCCAGCATCAGCCCGATCGGTGACGGCGGCCGTTTTGCTGTAGTCAGTTATCTCGATTTTCACGGCAATAAGTTCACTCGCCGCTTCGATGCCAATTCATACATCACCTTGGTTCAGGCAATGAACTCGCACGATGTAGGTCGTGACCGAGGTGGGGTCGAAAAGGCCCTGGGTTCGATTCGAGCCAAGGCTTTGGTTGCTGGCATCACCTCCGACCGCCTGTTTCCGCTGCACGATCAGCAGGTGATTGCCGAGAACATCGGTTCGGCTCACACCAAACCGGGCAAGAACCTTATCGGTGGCAAACTGCAGGTAATTGAGAGCCCATACGGCCACGACGGATTCCTAATTGAGGATGCGATTGTCGGCCCGCTGCTCACTGAGCTGCTCGAGGGCTAATCCTTCATCACATTCTCGGGAGCATTGACCTTGGACAGTGCACCAAGGCGAATGTTGGCCCAAACCAAAAACGCGATCAGCAGCAAGTTACGAAGAGTCAAAATCACCAGAGCAACCGCGTCCAGGTTTACGACCGAGTCG
>CAZXFZ010000131.1:249-3020 GCA_964640285.1 uncultured Rhodoluna sp. | reverse complement strand
CCCAGGTCGCATCGACGACAAGGGCAACCGCGTTCCACTCGATGTTGCTGTCGGCGACAAGGTGATCTTTTCGAAGTACGGTGGCACCGAGCTCAAGTTCGGCGGTCAGGAATACCTGATTCTGTCGGCACGCGACGTGCTAGCCGTCGTCGTTCGCTAGTCATCGCAGTTCTGCGTTTCTCCGAGAAAACCCCGACCGTCAGGTCGGGGTTTTCTTCATTCGCTGGCTCGCACCGAAGCTTCCCCGAGTTTTCTGGCTAGGCTCAACCTGTGAGCCAACGAAACCTAGCCAAGGGTCTTACCTACGGGTTCGGTGCTTATCTAATCTGGGGCAGCTTTCCGCTATTCATTTCTATGTTGGCGTTTGCACCGGTTAGCGAAGTGGTCGGTTGGCGCATTCTGTGGGGGTTCGCGACTGCGGCCCTCTTGGTAACAGCCACTAAGTCCTGGCCCGCGGTTATGGCGGTATTACGCAATCGGCCACTGGTCATTCGTCTGGCAATCGCATCCCTGTTGATTCTGATCAACTGGGAGGTCTATGTCTTGGGGGTTCTTTCACATCAGATTGTGCAGTCTTCGCTGGGGTACTTCATCAATCCTTTGGTTACCGTGATCCTCGCGGTCGTCTTCTTAGGCGAGCGCCTTCGCAAGGCCCAGTGGGTTGCCGTTGCGCTCGGCACCTGTGCGGTAACCGTTTTGACGGTGGATTACGGGCACGTGCCCTGGATTGCGCTGGCGCTAGCACTCTCGTTCGGGTTCTACGGCTTGGTCAAAAATCAGATTTCCGACCGGGTCAGCCCGCTGACCTCGTTCACTCTCGAGTCGCTTTTTGTGGCACCGATTGCCATCGCGCAGATTTTGGCGTTTGCCCCCGGTGGGCAAATTGCGTTCGGACAGGATTTTTGGCCAACCCTCGGGCTCGTGTTTTTCGGCGTGATGACAGCGCTCCCGCTTATCATGTTCGGATCCGCCGCCAAGCACCTTCCGTTGAGCCTGGTTGGCTTCATGCAATATCTCACTCCGACCATCCAATTCGCGCTCGCGCTGCTGGTTTTTAACGAACCGATGTCGCAGGTTCGCTGGATTGGGTTCGCTCTCGTGTGGGCCGGATTGGCCGTGCTGACTATCGACATGACCCAAAAAGTTCGCTCGAATGTTACTCCCTTGTAAAAAACTGTCTTAATTACGCAACAGTTGCGGTTTAAGGCTGTTTTCTAAGCGGTTACATGGCTATAGTGATGAACAAGCGACAACGCTCGTTGCCGTGTTTAAAGATCCCCTCTAGGAGAAATTCATGAGCGCAATCAACAAGCGCATCGCTGCTGGACTCCTTGCAACTGCTGCTGCAGCCGGTTTGGTCGGCACCAGCGTTGTTCCAGCATCTGCAGCTGACACTCAGCTGAAGATTCAGGCGATTATTCCACTAACCGGTTCGCTGGCATTCCTTTCGCCACCTGAAATCGCAGGTCTGCACCTTGCTGTCGCTGACATCAACGCAGCCGGCGGTGTACTTGGCAAGAAGGTAACCCTCGACATCACTGACTCGGGCGACGGTTCAACCCTGAACATCGCTGACCAGTCGGCAACCAAGGCAATCGCCAACAAGGTTGACGTTGTCATCGGTGCTGCTGCATCGGGTGTAACCCGCCACATCATCAACAAGATCACCGGCGCAAAGATCGTTCAGATCTCGATGTCGAACACCGCACCTGACCTTTCAACTTGGAAGGACGGCGGCTACTACTTCCGCACCGCTCCAAGCGACCTGCTTCAGGGCAAGGTAATCGCAAGCCAGATGCTTCAGGACGGCGCTGAGAGCGTTGCAATCGTCTACCAGGACACCTCATACGGTGTTGGTCTGAAGGGTGTAGCCGAGAAGTCAGTTAAGGCTGGCGGCGGCTCAGTAACCTCATACGCATTCCCAGAGAACGAAACCAACTTCTCGTCAATCGTTGACAAGGTAGTTGCTTCGGGTCCAGACGCTGTTCTTCTGATCTCGTACGACGAGTCAAAGAAGGCTCTGCCTGCTCTGAAGGCTAAGGGTTACAACGGCGGTAACGTTTACCTCGTTGACGGTAACCTCGTTGACTACTCGGGTGAGTCGTACGGCTCATACCTGAACGGTGCAAAGGGAACCAACCCAGGTAAGGCACTGACCGACGCATTCAAGAAGCGTCTATCGGCTGCTTACACCAAGGCCGAGAAGAAGGAGCTCAAGGAGTTCGTTTACGGCGCTGAGACCTACGACGCTGTTGTACTTGCAGCAATCGCAGCTCAGGCAGCTAAGGACGCTTCGGGCCCTGGCATCCGCAGCCAGTTGACCAACATCTCGAAGGCTGGCGCTGGAAAGACCAAGGTCACCTCGTTCAAGGCAGCCCTTGCAGCTCTCAAGGCTGGCAAGAAGGTTGACTACGACGGCGTATCAGGTCCAATCGAGTTCGACGCTAACGGAGACCCAACCGGTGCATTCATCGGTATCTACCGTTACGGTGCCTCGGGTACCTACAAGCTAGTCAAGGTTGTTGCCGGTAACACCGTCAAGTAACCAATAGCTCTAAGTCAAAACCCCCGATCGAAAGATCGGGGGTTTTGCTTTGCCGTGGCCAGAGAGAGGGGCCACGGACAATTCGAGTCTAGATGCCGCAGAGCGCGCCTTCCAAACTGCGCAACATAAAACGAGACCCCTGCCGCTGGCAGGGGTCTCAGTTAGGTAAATTCTGAGGGTTTAAAGCTCGGCGAGGTTGCCCAGGTAGAGCTCTACCATCTTCGGG
>CAZXFZ010000131.1:0-239 GCA_964640285.1 uncultured Rhodoluna sp. | reverse complement strand
TTCCAAACTGCGCACCATAAAACGAGACCCCTGCCATTGGCAGGGGTTTCGATTAGGTCTTGCCAGAGCTTTAGAGCTCAGCCAGGTTGCCCAGGTAGAGCTCTACCATCTTCGGGTCGTTGAGCAATTCGCGGCCGGTTCCGGTGTGCGCATCCTTGCCCTGGTCGAGCACGTAGGCGCGGTGGCAGATTTGCAGGCAGCGTCGAGCATTCTGCTCAACCATGATGACGGTCACGCCA
>CAZXFZ010000130.1:0-3062 GCA_964640285.1 uncultured Rhodoluna sp. | reverse complement strand
CCGTAACCATGAACGAGGGCACCTGCCTGATTGTCGACATCGACCGTTCGCGTCTAGAGATGCGCGTGCGCGACCGCTACCTCGACGAAATTGCCGACAGCCTGGATGACGCCATCGACCGCGTTGTGAATTACAAGAACCAGAAGAAGGCGATCAGCGTTGGCGTGGTCGGAAACGCAGCAACCGTGTTTGCCGAACTGCTGAAGCGAGAGGTGCCAATCGACATTGTCACCGACCAGACCTCGGCCCACGACCCGCTGTACTACATCCCTGAAGGTGTCGAATTTAGCGAGGCTCGTGCTTTTGCCGCGAGCGACCCAGCCGAGTTCACCAAGCGTTCGCAGGCCGCGATGGCAAAGCAGGTTGAGGCGATGGTCGGTTTCATGAACAAGGGTGCCGTGGTCTTTGACTATGGCAACTCGATTCGCGACGAGGCTCGCAAGGGTGGCTTTGGCGAATCCTTCAAGTTCCCTGGCTTCGTGCCCGCATACATTCGCCCACTGTTCTGCGAGGGCAAGGGTCCGTTCCGCTGGGTCGCACTCAGCGGTGACAAGAAAGACATCTGGCGCACCGACCAGGCCATTCTCGAATTGTTCCCAGAGAACCGCCACCTGCACCGCTGGATGAAGATGGCGCAGGAGCGCATCGCGTTCCAGGGTCTGCCAGCTCGAATTTGCTGGCTCGGATACGGTGAGCGCGACAAGGCCGGCGAGATGTTCAACCACCTCGTTGCCAAGGGTGAAGTCAGCGCACCGATCGTTATCGGTCGCGACCACCTCGACTGCGGTTCGGTGGCATCGCCATATCGCGAGTCTGAGGCCATGCTCGATGGCTCGGATGCGATTGCCGACTGGCCGCTGCTGAACGCGATGCTCAACATCGCCTCGGGCGCATCCTGGGTTTCGTTGCACCACGGTGGTGGTGTGGGCATTGGTCGGTCGATGCACGCCGGTCAGGTCTCGGTTGCCGATGGCACCGCGCTCGCCGGCGAGAAGCTGCGTCGCGTTTTGACCAACGACCCAGGCATGGGCGTGATTCGCCACGTCGATGCCGGATACGACAAGGCCAAGACTGTTGCTCGCGAAAAGCACGTTCACGTGCCGATGCTCGACGTCGAGTAGCTAACACTCGGCTAGGGTTCAATCGTGCCAACCACCGCGATTGTCAATATCGGCAGCCTGATCACCAACGATCAGGCGCTCGGTGCTGGCCTACTCGGTGAATTGCAGGATGCCGCAATCGTCGTGCAGGACGGTCGGGTTGCTTGGGTGGGGTCCTCAGCTCAGGTGCCGGCTGCCGATCGAGTGATTGACGCTCAGGGTCGCACGGTTCTGCCCGGTTTCGTTGATTCGCACGCGCACATGCTTTTTGCCGGTGATCGCGCGGCGGAGTTTGCAGCGCGGATGAGCGGCGAGAGCTATGCCGCTGGCGGTATTCGAACCACGGTTGCAGCGACGCGAGCTGCTAGTTCGGATCAAATATCGCGCAATTTGATGCGGTTGGCGACCGAAATGAAATCTCAGGGAATCACAACTTTCGAGACCAAGAGCGGCTATGGGCTGACCGTTGCCGACGAAGCGCGTGCCCTCGAGGTTGCCGCACGGTTCACCAGTGAGACCACCTTTCTGGGGGCACACGTCGTGCCTGTCGAATTCGCCGAACGCGGTCAAACAGGCGCTGACGAATACGTTGAGCTCGTGAAAACTGAGATGCTGCAGGCAGCTGTGGCAGCTGGCGCCAAGTGGATCGACGTGTTTTGCGACCGAGGTGCCTTCGACACTGATCAGGCCCGCGAGATTCTTGAGGCTGGCCGCAGAGCCGGGCTCGCGCCACGCATCCACGCCAATCAACTGCAACACGGCCAAGCCGTGCAGCTGGCTGTCGAGCTTGACTGTGCATCGGCCGATCACTGCACCCACCTTTCACAACAAGACATCGACGCGCTTGCCGCGAGCAACACCGTGGCAACCTTGCTGCCGGGTGCCGAGTTCTCGACCCGTTCTGCCTACCCGGATGCCCGTCGACTCTGGCAGGCCGGCGCGACCGTCGCCATCGCCACCGACTGCAACCCTGGCTCGAGCTACACCACATCGATGCCGTTCTGCATCGCGGTTGCCGTGCGCGACATGCACTTCACCCCCGAGCAGGCAATCTGGTCGGCCACCTTGGGTGGGGCAAAAGCTCTTCGTCGCAGCGACATCGGCCACCTAGGACTCGGGGCACGTGCAGACATGATTCAGCTGGATGCGCCGAGCGCGATCCACCTTGCCTATCGCCCAGGGGTAAACCTGGTTCACGCCACCCACCTAGCCGAAGACTTCAACTGACCTCGAATTACAAGAAACGAGACAAAATGACCGAAACCGTTACCCTCTCGACAGCTGGACTAACTCGCCAGCAAGTGGTCGCTGTTGCCCGAAATTTCGCGAAGATTGAAATCTCGAAGATTGCAATTGAGGCGATGGCAGCAACCCGCCGACACATTGAGGCACTGGCCAGCGGCGAGACTCCGGTTTACGGAATCTCAACGGGCTTCGGCGCTCTTGCCAACCGTCACATCGAACCTAAAGACCGCGTTCAACTGCAGAAGTCACTGATTCGCTCGCACGCGGCAGGCATGGGCCCGGCAGTCGAGACCGAGGTGGTTCGCGCACTGATGTTGCTGCGCCTAAAGACCCTGTGTTCGGGCCGCACCGGTGTTCGCCCAGTGGTTGCCGAGACCATGGCTGCCCTGCTCAACGCCCGCATCACACCGGTGGTTCACGAATTCGGATCGCTCGGTTGCTCGGGCGACTTGGCTCCACTCGCCCACTGCGCTCTCGTGCTGATGGGTGAGGGCCGTGCAACCGACTCCGCGGGCAACGAGCGTCCGGTGCCGGAGCTACTGGCCGAGGCCGGCATCCAGCCACTTGAATTACAAGAAAAAGAGGGTCTTGCGCTAATCAACGGCACCGATGGCATGCTCGGCATGTTGATTCTGGCGCTCGAAGACCTGAGCAAGCTAGCTGATCACGCCGACGTAATCGCGGCTATGAGCGTCGAGGGTCAGCTCGGCACCGACC
>CAZXFZ010000129.1:0-3074 GCA_964640285.1 uncultured Rhodoluna sp. | reverse complement strand
AGGCCGACGAGAGCATAGGCTCCGCCGGCAATTGCACCTGAGACAAGCGCCAGAGCCCAAACTCGAGCAACCTCGAGAGACTGCTGCGCGTTGACCATGGCCGGGCCAAACCCAACGTCAGGGCCGCCCACATACTCGCCGAGGATTGCGCCGAGGAACGCGGCAGGTGCTGCGATGCGAAGCGCGGCAAGAATCGAAGGAAGCGCTGATAGCAACTGAACCTTCACCAGTCGGTGCCAAGCGTTGCCACCGAATACCGTAACGACATCGAGCGCCGCTTTATCTGCCGACTTCACGCCAGTCATTGCGCCGATCATGGTGGTGAAGAACACGCTCAGTGCCGCCAGAGAGATTGCCGCACCCGCTGGCTCACCTGGTCCGGGAGCACCAACAACGAGGCGAATGATTGGCCCAATCGCCACAATCGGAATGCAGTAGGTTATTACCGCAATTTGTGTGGCAAGGTTCTCAAGCTTCGGAAGAATCAGCGCGACGGCTGCCAGTGCCAGTGCTGCCAGGTTTCCCCACAGAAATCCGAGGCCAGCCTCAACCAGCGTGACGGATGCGTTTTTCGCAAAGAAACCGAAGCCGTCTTCACCGAATTGCAACAGCACTTCGAGCGGAGTCGGAATTGCGCCAACCGATTCAGTCGCGCCATTTGGGGTATTTCGAAACATGGTTGCCGCAACAACCCACCAGACAGCGATGATGCTCAGAGTTCCGATTGAACCCGAGATCCACTTCCTACTGTTCATCGATGACGTTTTCTCCGTGAGCGCCAAACAGCAGCTCAGAAGCGCGGTCGTGAAGCGCGTGAAACTCAGGGGTGCGCATCATTTCGATAGTGCGCGGGCGAGGAAGGTCGATGTCAATTACTTCCTTGATTCGACCAGGGCGAGCGCTCATCACGGCCACTTGGTCTGAGAGGAAGATCGCCTCGCTGATGCCGTGGGTCACCATGAGAGTGGTGGCAGGCTTTTCAGTCCAGATGCGCAACAGCTCGAGGTTGAGTCGCTGGCGGGTCATGTCGTCGAGCGCACCGAATGGCTCATCGAGCAGCAGCACCGAAGGCTGAACAACCAGTGCACGAGCGATGGATACGCGCTGGCGCATACCGCCCGACAACTGTGCCGGCTTCGCGTTTTCAAAACCTTGCAGTCCGACCAGTTTGATTAGGTCTTCGACCTGCTTGTCATCGGCCTTTTCGCGAGCGAGCTCGAGCGGCAGTCGAATGTTGTCGATCACCGAACGCCACGGCATCAGGGCCGAGTCTTGAAAAGCAATGCCAAGCTCGTGGTTCTTGCGAAGCTCGGCTGGTGACTTGCCATCGACCGTGACGTATCCTTCAGTCGCGGTTTCAAGGCCAGCAAGGATGCGCAAAATCGTAGACTTTCCGCAACCCGAAGGGCCCAGCAGCGACAAGAAGCTTCCGCGATCGCTGTGCAGGTTAGCGTTATCGAGCGCTGTAAGGGTCTCGCGACCGATCTTGAATTTCTTGGTCAGTCCAGAAATGGTGATGCCGCTGCCCAACTCGGGTGAGTGGGCAGCGGCATCGTTCAAAATCATGAACTTAGATTACTTCAGAAGTTCAGGGTGCTCGGCGTAAACCTCAGCCAAGAGGCTCATGTCGAACAGCTGCTCTGCGGTGATCTCATAGCCGGCAGCCTTCAGGGTTGCCAGGTTCTGCTTGATCATTGCGTCGCTGATGGTGAACAGACCGTTGGCACGAGTCTCGTCGGTCTGAACCAGAATCTCGTTCTGAGTCTTCGACTGGTACTCTTCCTTAGCCTTCAGCAGGCCTAGGTCCTTGCCGTAAACCTCAAGAGCAAGGCGTGCGCCTTCTGCTGGGTTAGCAATGGCGTCCTTCCAACCCTTGATGGTTGCATAGAGGAATGCCTTGAGGGCCTCACGGTTGTTGTCGATCGAGTCCTGAGTTACAACGAAGCTCTCAGTTACGAATGGCAGGCCGTTGTCGGCAAACAGAAGGTTGGTTACTGGGTAACCCTGCTGCTCAACGATGAATGATTCGTTGGTGACGTAAGCCAGGAAGCCGTCGACCTCACCGTTAACCAGTGGGGCTGGGTCGTACTGAACTGGAACCTTGGTCACCTTCGAGGCGTCAATGCCGTTTGCCTTGAGCAGTGCATCGAACAGGGTCTCGTTAGGGCCAGCCTGAACACCAATCTTCTTGCCGATTAGGTCTTGAGCGGTCTGGATGTTCGCTCCATCCTTCAGCGAAAGAATGGTGAATGGGTTCTTCTGGTAGGTGGTGCCGATGATCTTGAGTGCAGCACCCTCGTTGAGGATTACCGGAGCGACCGAGATTGGGTTTGCGATTCCAACTAGGACGTTTCCGTTTAGAACCTCAGCCTCGGTGGCTGCAGGACCAGCAACTAGGTTGACCGAGCTGAAACCAGCCTCGGTGTAGTAGCCGTTCTGGTCTGCAAAGAATTCACCAGCAAACTCAGAGTTCTTGATCCAGCTGAGCTGAACGTTTAGGTCGCCAAATGACTTGGCTTCTTCGGTGGTTTCAGTTGTCGATGCGCAACCGGTTAGCAACAGAGCGGCTGCGGCGATGGCGGCGACTGCACTCTTTCGTAGTGACTTGAGCATTAAATAATGTACCTTTCGGGAGTCGTTTTAGAGCTGTCGGATTGATCCCACCACAATGCATGTTTCTTGCGTAATTCACAGGGGATGTGCGTCAATTCTGCCAGATGTTCGTTCACCATTTGAACGCAACAGGCGGTTGGGTGTTTCGGTTGTGTAAATTCTTTCTCGGCAGTTTCAATCCGGCCGCCGAACAGTGGTGTTTATAGTGGCGGTATGAAGAAATTTCGGCGGTTCATGACTAGGGCACTCGTCGCCGGCGTCCTCGCGTTTTTGATCGTTCCGTTTCTTCTGCCGCAGCCGAATTCTGGCACGCTCAGCTATCGCGAAGCGGCCGGCCCAGATCCTGAATTCGTTTCACTGAATGGTCTGGATGTACACGTCGAAACACTGGTCTTTACTGGCGATTCGAAGAACCCACCGCTGATAGGGCTCACCCCAGTATACAGCGTCCAAACCTCCAC
>CAZXFZ010000128.1:0-3091 GCA_964640285.1 uncultured Rhodoluna sp. | reverse complement strand
CGGGGTGGTGAACCAATCCTGTCGTCCCCATGGTTTCAACAGCCACCCGCGAGTTGGGATCTTGCTCAAGCATGGCGTCAAGAATTGTGTCACTGATCTGGTCACAAATTTTGTCTGGGTGGCCCTCAGTTACGGACTCAGAAGTGAAAAGGCGAAGTGATGTCATGGTGAACAAAGTTTACTTGCAGCGCAGGACACCTATCTCGATAGCTGCAATCTAGCGAAAGATTTGGTGCAACACATCTGACGCGACTTCGCTCTTGCTGCCGCAAAACTCGAGTGCATCTGCACTCTTTGAGATCAGGTTGAGGCAGGTTGTAGAAGAACCGAACCGAGCAGAAGAACTGACATCGTTTGCGAGCAAGTAGTCGCAGCCTTTGCGCTCGAGCTTCTCCCTAGCGATGTCGATAAGTTCGCCCCGGTTACCGTAAGTAGTTTCGGCCGCAAACCCAACGATCACCTGGTTGTCGGTGCGGTTTCGGCAAAGATTAGCGAGAATGTCGGGATTCGCCACGAGATTAAGTTGGAAATCATGGCCAGTCGACGTTTTCTTTATCTTGCTTTGAGAGCTCTCGGCAGGCCTGAAGTCCGCCACGGCTGCCGCCATCAGAACGATGTCAAAGGATGACGCACGTGCTTCAACCTGCGCCTGCATTTCCGAGGCAGTGTTTGCAACAATCCAATCGACCCCAGACAGACTAGAAGGTCTCTCAACATTGGCCGCGACAACGGTGACCGAAGCTCCAGCCTTCAAAGCTGCATCCACAAACGCTAGACCCATTAGTCCTGAGGATGCGTTGCCCAAGAACCTAACAGGATCGATTGGTTCTCTAGTTCCACCAAGGGTCACCAGGACACGCTTACCTTCAAGATAGGAACTTGTTTGCGTCGCCCTGCCTAACAGGGCCAGACTCTCGCGCACAATCTCTGACGGCTCAGGAAGTCGTCCCGGACCGCTGTCAGAGCCTGTGAGTCGGCCAGTAGCTGGCTCGATAACTCGCACCCCGCGTCCTACAAGCGTGTCAACATTCTGTTTTGTGGCCGCGTGCAACCACATCTCAGAGTGCATAGCGGGAGCAACGATCACCGGAGCCTGGGTGACGAGCAGCGTGTTGAGAAGCAGGTCGTCAGCAATTCCGTTTGCATACCTCGCCAGAAACGCGGCAGTAGCCGGAGCAACGATGACCAAGTCGGCCTCCTGCCCCAGTTTGACGTGCTTTACATCCGAAACATCCGTGTAAAGATCGGAGTCAACTGTGTTGTGGGATAGCGCTTCAAGGGTTGTCGCACCAATAAATCTCAGGGCGTTTTGGGTGGGAATAACCTTTACGCTATGGCCGGCTTCCGTAAGTTCACGAATAATCGACGTCGCCTTGTAGGCGGCGATACCACCTGTTACGCCGAGGATTATTCGTGCCATGATCGGCTCTCGAAGTGCTGACTGCTTAGAGCGCAGCCTTCTTCGCTAGTTTGTCCTGATCGATTTCCTTGAGCGCAATTGTCAGGGCCTTTTCGTCAATAGTCGAGTCAACAAGAGGACCGACGTTGTTGAACAACGAACCTTCGTGAAGCGATGCGTAGTAGTCGTTGATCTGACGTGCACGCTTGGAAGCGAAGATAACGAGCTCATACTTCGAATCGACCTTAGTAAGCAGGTTGTCGATTGATGGAGAAACGATTCCCTCTAGTTTTTCGGATGACATGGTTACCTTCTTGATGTGCGATCAGTGCGATCTAGTTCTGAAACAAGTTTACGACCTCGGCGGCACAGTCGGCCACCACGTCATTGATGAGCACGACGTCAAACTCCGCAGCCGCAGCGAGTTCGAGTTTTGCAGTCTCGAGGCGGCGATCCTGTTCGGATGCCGATTCGGTTCCTCTGCCGCGCAAACGCTCCACTAGGGTTTCCCAATTTGGGGGCGCAATAAACACTAGCTTCGCCTCGGGCATGCTGTTCTTCACCTGACGGGCCCCTTGAATGTCAATCTCTAGGATTATGCGCTTGCCCTCTCGAAGTGCCGTTTCGATTGGCGCCTTAGGTGTTCCATAAAAGTTGCTGCCGTGCACCGTCGCGAATTCAAGCATCTGACCCGACGCAATGGCATCCTCAAATTGCTGTTTGGTCCAGAAGAAGTAATCCAACCCATCAACTTCTCCTGGCCTCGGTGATCTCGTTGTGGCACTAACACTTAGAACAATCGATGGATCTAGTCTCAGAACCTCACGAACTACAGTGCCCTTGCCCACAGCGGTTGGCCCGGAGATGATTAGGAGCGCTCCCCTGCCCTGCGAGGTCATTCTGCACCTGCTGACAAGCCAATTGAGAGTTGCTTCTTCGAATTTTCGATACTGTCGCGAATGCCCGAGCTACCAGCCGCCAAAACACTGCGCGAAACGCTGGCAATCACTGCCGAGCTAGCTCGACCAAAAAGAGCCTTAAGTTCAGTCAAAGCAGCACCTTGAAAGCCAAAACCCGGAGCCAGGATCGGTGTTACATAGTTATCTGCCTGGAGGGTTGAGAGCAGACCGTATGAGGTGAGGTCGACTGTTGCACCAATTACCGCGCCGAATGGCCCAAGGGTTCCGCGTGGGCTGAGCTGCGTCAAGTTGGCATCGTTTAGGTTGCGAAGAACATCTGCGGCTATGGTTTGAGAACCAATCGAAGCTTGCTGCAATTTCGCACCTTCAGGGTTAGAAGTAGCAGCCAGAACGAACAGGCCTTTTTGTAGCTCGCTGCAAAGCGAGAGTGTTTCATCAAGTGATTGAAACCCCAGATATGGCGAAACCGTAAGCGCGTCACACGTATATGGCGCTTGCTCAGCAAGCCACGCCTGGGCGTATCCAGCCATTGTTGAACCGATGTCGCCGCGCTTTGCATCCATAATCACCAGAAGGTCAGTTTGCTTGGCTCTTGCGGCAAGTCGTTCCAGAACAGCGAAGCCAGCCGAGCCAAAGCGCTCAAAAAAAGCGATCTGGGGCTTGATCAAGCCAACACGCTCGGTGCAGGCATCTAGAACCTCGAAGCTGAATCGCTCGAGACCCCTAACAGAGTCGTCAAGGCCCCACTCCTGGAGTATGGATGCATGCGGAT
>CAZXFZ010000127.1:0-3144 GCA_964640285.1 uncultured Rhodoluna sp. | reverse complement strand
TCGCTCTGGAGCAGTTCCTCGGCGAGATTCGTGGCTCCAAGGTTGCGATTAGGGTCCCACAGCGAGGCGACAAGCGAGCTCTCGCGTCGACAGCTGAAGTGAACGCGAAACATGCGCTTGCCCTCTATAAAACAAGACGCGTGAGCGATTTCACGGCGCGTGCGGACGCCCTCACGGGACTTCAAAACGCGCTTGGACTTTTGGACGCGCCACTGAGAATCGAATGCTTCGACGTCTCGCACCTCGGCGGCACAGGAATCGTTGGTTCGATGGTCGTCTTTGAGGACGGCTTGCCCAAAAAGGACCAGTATCGGCGCTTTTCGATCGAAACGGCTGCTGACGACACCGACTCGATTTACCAAATCCTCATGCGTCGGCTGAAGTACCTATCCAAGGAGTTCCTGAACTCAGAAGAAGGACGCGAGAATCAGCAGATTGCCAAGTTCGCATACCGACCCAATCTGCTGATCGTTGACGGAGGGCAACCCCAAGTCAACGCCGCCGCTAGAGCGCTCAAGGACAGCCGTATCGACGACATTCAAGTTGTCGGCATCGCCAAACGTCTCGAAGAACTGTGGCTGCCGAATTCCGACTATCCGGTGATCCTTCCCCGAGCCACCGATGAATTGTTCCTCGTTCAGAGACTGCGCGATGAAGCACACCGCTTCGCGATTTCCTATCAACGCAGCAAACGCAAAGAGTCATTAACCTCGCGTTTGCTCGAGATACCCGGTCTCGGCGAGAAGCGGGTATCTGCACTTTTGCGGCAGTTTGGCTCAGCTAAGCGACTGACGCTAGCCAGCGCAGATGAAATAGCCTTGGTTGCCGGCATCGGTCCAGTGCTGGCCGAGCAAATCCGGGCCCAACTCAACGATTAGGGAGCAGTTTTCGTAATCTCGCTCTCGGCGTGTCGCATTTCACTAGACTGACAATTCACGAAGCCAAATTCGTTATCAAGTCAGGGGATTTTTCAGGTGAATCAGGCAGCCCAAGTGCAACGAAAGCATGAATTGCTTTTGGTCACTGGCATGTCTGGTGCTGGCCGTTCAACAGTTGGCAACGCACTTGAGGATCTCGGCTGGTACGTCGTTGACAACCTGCCTCCACAGATGCTGGACCCAATTGCAGACTTGTTTCAGCTAGCTAAGACGCCACTGCCGCGATTGGCGGTAGTCATCGATGTTCGCGGTGGTGAATTTTTCGGTTCGCTTATCGAGCATCTCGCAACTCTCAGGGCACGCGGGGTAAACCTTCGAGTTGTCTTTCTCGAGGCATCTGATTCGGCTCTAGTCAAGCGATTTGAGCAGGTGCGTCGCCCGCACCCACTGCAGGGCGATGGCACGTTGCTAGATGGGATTCACGAGGAGAGAAGAAGGCTGCTCAATGTTCGGGATCAGGCAGATGTGCTGATCGATACCAGCGATCTCAACATTCACCAACTGAGCACACGGATTGCCGAAGGATTCTCGCTTGAGCAAACCGGTCGACTGCACGTCACCGTGATGAGTTTCGGGTTCAAGTACGGCACACCATCGGATGCCGATCTGATTGCAGACATGAGATTCTTGCCTAATCCATTTTGGAATGAAGAACTTCGCCCATTCACAGGTGAAGATCAGCAGGTTTCTGATTTTGTGCTCGAGCAACCGGGTGCTCGCGAGTTTTTGGAACACTACCTTCTGGCCCTGAAACCGGTCTTAGTTGGCTATCAAAACGAGAACAAGAGGTATGCAACCATTGCGATTGGCTGCACAGGCGGCAAACACAGATCTGTGGCGATGGCAATAGAACTTTCCAGACTGCTGGCGGGATCACCGGGAGTGAGCGTCAGCACCAAACACCGTGACCTAGGCAGAGAGTAGAAGCAAATGGCTCTAACCCCCGACTTGAAGGACGAACTGGCGCGACTCGAGGTTCAGAAGAAGATTGTGCGAGCTGCTGAGCTGGCTACCGTGCTGCGCTTCGCTGGTGGGCTTCACCTGATCTCGGGAAAGGTCGCCATCGAAGCTGAGGTAGACACCGCCGCTCTAGCCCGCCGAATCCGCAAGGACATCCTTGAACTATTTGGCATCGAAAGCGAACTGGCCGTTATCTCGCCAAGTGGCATTCGCAGAACCAGTCGTTACCAAGTACGGGTGATCCAGCAGGGCGATGTTCTGGCTCGCCAGACCGGGTTGCTAGATCAGCGCGGACGCCCAGTTCGTGGGCTCCCAGCGACTCTGGTATCGGGCTCGATTGAAGAGGCGCAGGCGATTTGGCGTGGAGCCTGCTTGGCTCACGGTTCACTGACCGACCCGGGTCGCAGCGCATCCCTAGAGGTCACCGCGCCAGGCAACGAGGCCGCGATGGCTCTTGTTGGCGTTGCCCGCCGACTTGGAGTGTCTGCCAAGGCTCGTGAGGTCAGGGGAGCGTTTAGAGTAACGGTGCGTGAGGGCGAAGGCATTTCGGCCATGCTCACCCACATGGGCGCTCACAGTTTGGTGTTGCGCTGGGAGGAACTTCGCCTTCGCCGCGAGGTGCGGGCAACGGCCAATCGACTCGCGAACTTTGACGATGCCAACCTGCGCAGATCTGCTCAAGCGGCGGTAGCCGCTGGGGCGAGGGTTGAACGGGCGCTCGAGATTTTGGGTGATGACATTCCGGAGCACCTCAGCTACGCTGGCAAACTTCGCCTAGAACACAAACAAGCATCCCTAGATGAGTTGGGTCACCTCGCAAATCCGCCGATGACAAAGGATGCTATTGCCGGGCGCATCCGCCGTTTGCTGGCCATGGCTGACAAGCGAGCTGCAGAGTTGGGTATTCCTGCGACCGACGCCTTCGTGCCAGAGGGCTACGAGGAAGAAGCCGAAGAAAAATATCTGGATGCCCTTCAGTATGCAGTCGACTACGGACTTCGTACACGGGCTCACCTCGAAGATATGACAAGAGCAGACAATTATGGCTTTGTTTTCCCGCTAGTTGAAAAAATTATCGAAATCGACCCTGACTGTATTATCCGGGTCTGTGATACTGTCGGATACGGGATGCCCTTCGTTAGTGTCGATGAGCCTTATGGAATCCCGAAAATTGTGCAGCACCTCAAAGAAGAAATCGGGGTAAAAAATATAGAAACCCACATTCACTACGATTACGGATTTGGGT
>CAZXFZ010000126.1:0-3163 GCA_964640285.1 uncultured Rhodoluna sp. | reverse complement strand
TAGCAAGTACGTCCAGTTCGATCTGCCGGGCGAAGATGCCTACAAGGTCGCCAAGGGTGGTTCTGGAAACCAGGCCGTCGCCACCACCATGGCCTTCGTGCGTCTATTGAAGGACCTGCTTCGCACGCCCGGACTTGGTGAGCGCATTGTGCCCATCATCCCCGACGAGGCACGCACCTTCGGTATGGATGCGTTTTTCCCGACTGCGAAGATCTACAACCCGAACGGGCAGCACTACATCTCGGTGGACCGCGACCTGCTGCTCTCTTACAAAGAAAGCGCTGCTGGTCAAATCCTGCACACCGGCATCAACGAGGCTGGTTCCATGGCCGCACTCACTGCAGCGGGAACCTCTTACGCAACTCAGGGGCAAGCACTCGTCCCGTTCTATGTGTTCTATTCGATGTTTGGCTTCCAGCGAACTGCGGATGCTGTTTGGGCAGCAACCGACCAGATGGCGAGAGGCTTCATGATCGGTGCAACCGCTGGTCGCACCACTCTCACCGGTGAGGGCCTCCAGCACGCAGACGGACACAGTCCGCTAATCGCATCCACCAACACCGGCGTCATCACCTATGACCCCGCCTACGGATACGAAATCGGTCACATCATTCGCGCCGGTATCGACCGCATGTACGGCGGAAATCACCCAGATCCAAACGTGCTCTACTACATCACCGTGTACAACGAGCCTTACCTGCAACCAGCAGAACCGGCAGATGTAGATGTCGACGGAATTCTGCGTGGAATTCACCGCATCAGCCAGAACACATTTGCGGGCAAGAAAGCCCAGATCCTGGCATCAGGTGTAGCAGTTCCATGGGCTTACGAGGCACAGAAGCTGCTTCAAGAGGACTGGGGCGTTTCGGCTGACATTTGGTCGGTAACCTCATGGACGGAACTCCGCCGCGATGGTCTGGCCAAGGATGAGCAAAAGTTCCTCAACCCGAACAATGCGGTTGAGCCTGCCTACATAACAAAGAAGCTCTCAGGCGCTGAGGGCCCGATTCTCGGTGTGTCCGACTACATGCACGCTGTGCAGGACATGATTCGCCCATGGGTTCCTGGCGACTATGCGACACTCGGTGCCGATGGATTCGGATTCTCAGACACCCGCGCCGCAGCTCGTCGATTCTTCAAGATTGATGGACCATCGATTGCGGTTCGAGTGCTAGAGCAGTTGGTTGAACGTGGCGAGCTGGATGCGTCGATTCCTCAGCAGGCAATCGATCGCTACCGCCTGCACGATGTGACCGCTGGAACCAGTGGTGCAGCTGGTGGCGAAGCCTAACCCACAGCGACTCGACTGGATTAAATCGATCTCAGGAGAGTTGGCCACTAAGACACTGTTGCGCTTAGAGGCCGAACTGCCCTGGTATCGAGACATGCCGGCGGCCAGAAGGGCATCCGTTGGGCTTGTTGCCCAAGCCGGCATAACCTCTTTCGTCAACTGGTACGAGGATCCTCAATCTCAACCTTGGGTGGCAGCGGACGTGTTTAGCGCCGCCCCTCGTGAGCTGTTGCGATCCATCTCGCTGCAGGAGACGCTGCAACTCATCCCAGTCGTTGTCGCAATCGTTGAAGAACGAGTGGTCGGTGAGTATCCAGACATGCGGGAGTCGGTTCTGCTGTACTCACGAGAAATCGCGTTTTCGGCTGCATCGGTCTACGCGAAGGCAGCTGAGGCCAGAGGTCTGTGGGACGCCCGACTTGAAGTTCTGGTCGTCGATTCAATTCTCAGCGGCGAACACCAAGAAGAACTCGCATCTCGGATTGCTGCCCTAGGTTGGCGTGGTCAGGGTTCGGTTGCGGTCGTTGTCGGCAACGCCGATGATGCCTTCGATGCAGACTCGCTTCGGCGCGCAGCGCGAAAGGCTCGTGCAGATGTCTTGATTGGCCAGCATGGAAACCGGCTAATTGTGGTCTTGGGACGTGTTGACCCGGGCACCGAATCCTCGAAGCTGATAAGCCTTCGCGAACTGGCCGAAAATCTGGAACCGTTTTTCGGAGCTGGTGCCATGGTTATTGGACCCGAGGTCTCGGACATAACTCAAGCTAATCTCTCAGCAAAGGCAGCCGTCGCCGGATTCACCGTGGTCAAGTCGTGGCCAAAGAATAGTCGCCCAGTGGTAGCTGATGACCTGCTAGCTGAGCGCGCGCTTGCCGGAGACATGCTAGCCAAGTCGACGCTTGTGCAACGCGTTTATCGACCATTGCAGCAGGCGGCGCCAGAGTTGTTGAACACGCTGATGACATACCTCGACACGGGCCGTTCGCTCGAATCAACCGCTAGAGAACTGTTCGTCCATGCAAACACCGTGCGCTACAGATTGAAGAGAATTTCCGAGCTCATCGGCTGGGATGCGACAGGCTCCCGTGAGGCGTTCATCCTGCAGGTAGCAATGGTTCTAGGCTCAATGACTGAAACCGACGAAAAGAGGTAATCGAGTGATCGCAATTCTTTGTCCAGGCCAAGGCTCGCAAGCTCCAGGCATGTTGGATGCCTGGCTGGAGCTTCCCGCTTTCCGCCAGTCCATCGAGAGCCAAGCGGCAATATCTGGGATCGATCTGATAGCCCACGGAACGACGAGCGATGCCGAAACTATTCGCAACACGGCTATCGCACAGCCTCTGATTGTTGCCACGAGTGTTGCTAGCTTCGCGGCACTGCTATCTAGTGCAGGTGCAGATTCTGCTGAACAATTGAACAATGCGGGCTTTGCTGGACACTCTGTTGGAGAGGTTGCCGCGGCGGTTCTGAGCGGCGTTTTGACGCAGGAGCAGGGCATCAGCTTTGTGACCAAACGAGGTGCTGCGATGGCCCAAGCGGCTGCCCTGGAAGCAACCTCGATGGTCGCGATTATCGGTGGCGAACAGTCACTTGTCGAGGCCACCTTGAGGGACTTTGACCTCTCACCTGCCAACTACAACGGCGGTGGTCAGATCGTGGCTGCCGGCGCGCTCCCCGCCCTCGCTGAGCTGACCGCTGACGCACCCCGCGGCAGCCGGGTGATCCCGCTGCAGGTCGCCGGCGCCTTCCACACCCGCTTCATGGCCCCCGCCGTCGAGACGCTCCGCGTCGCTGCCGAAGCCGTCGAGGCATCCGACCCCGCTCTCACCCTCTGGTCGAACAGCGACGGCGCCCCCGTCGCGTCGGGCAGCC
>CAZXFZ010000125.1:0-3165 GCA_964640285.1 uncultured Rhodoluna sp. | reverse complement strand
GTCCACAGTTCTACTTCCGTACCACTGACGTAACTGGTGTTATCACCCTGCCAGCAGGTACTGAAATGGTTATGCCTGGTGACACCACCGAGATGTCGGTTGAGCTCATCCAGCCAATCGCCATGGACGAGGGTCTGCGTTTCGCAATCCGCGAGGGTGGCCGCACTGTTGGTGCCGGTACCGTCACCAAGATCACTGCGTAATCTCAGTTACTCAACAAGAGGGCTCGACTTCGGTCGGGCCCTTTTGGTTTAACTCGGGTTGTTGCTAGCTAGGCGCGTTTTTTAGCTGGCCGCGTGGCTGCGTGCGCTGGATGCTCGAACTACAAGCTCTGGCTGCAACACAATCTGTGGCGCGTGGTCAAAGTGAGACTGGGCTTGAGGTGACCCAGCTTCGGTCGGCCAGGTTTCAGTTGGCCTGGCTTCAGCGGCCAGCAACAGCTCAATCGCCTTCTGCCCAATAAGCTCGGGCGATTGCCGCACCGAACTCAGCGGAACAATCGCAGTCGACGAGTAATCGATGTCGTCATAACCGACGATGGCGATGTCCTTGGGAATCGAAACTCCGCCATCGACGATGAAGGCCTGCATCAGCCCCAGGGCCAAAAGGTCGTTAGCTGCGAAAATCGCATCCGGTCTATCTGCCGCACGACGTGCCAACAAGGACTCGCCGACGCGTCTGCCGATCTCGACGGTCATCGCTTCGGTTTCGACAACCTCGAGTGATGCCTTGCCTGACTCGGCCGCCGCGGTCGCACCCGCGAGTCGGTCAGCGATTTGTCCGCGAATCAAGGGCCCGCCAACAAACAGGATGCGTGACGCGCCACCACTGATCAGATGTTCGACCACGAGCTTTCCGCCAGCAACGTCATCCACCGAAACTGAGGGCAAGCTCTGATCAGCGCTTGGCAAGTCAACCAGAACCACAGGGGTGCCACGTTCGCTAAGGGCACGCAGCGCCTCGGATTCAACTACGAGTGGCGAGATCAAAACGCCGGCAACGCGTTGTTCCTCGAAGAGATTCAGGAAGTCGCGTTCGCGCTCTTGGCTCTGGTTGGAGTTGGCCACAAGAACGCTGTACCCAAGTCGGTTGGCTGCTTCGTCAGCACCAGAAGCGAGCGCGGCAAAGAATGGGTTAGCGCCATCGAGCACAATCAGGCCAATTGCCTTGCTCTTGCCGGCTCGCAAAACTCGGGCGGCATCGTTGCGCACAAAGCCCAGTTTCGAGACCGCATCCAGCACCTTCTGGCGGGTGGCAACCGAGACCATCTCCGGGTTGTTCAGCGTGTTCGAAACGGTCGCAATCGAAACTCCGGCTTCAACAGCCACATCGCGAATGCTCGCTGGCACTACTCGGACCCCAACTTCGACACCAGCTCTTGAAAGCGGGTCAAAATCGCTGGGTCGTAGGCCGGCTCGGCAACTAAGTCGCTGACAACTGGCCAGTTTGCGCTGTCGCATCCAATCGTGGCGGCTGCCTGTCGCGCTGCACCGAGTGCCACATATTCCGCGATATTTGGCACCTCAATTTGACCACCAAACAAACCAGCTGCCACCACCTGCACCGCTCGATTGCTAGCGGCCCCACCAATCAGCTTCACAGAGCGCACGGGCCGCCCAGTGTTCCTGAACAGGTCCAGCGCATTCGCTAGCGTCAGCAAAATGCCCTCGATGCTGGCGCGTGCAATGTTTTCACGAGTGAAGTTTTCGAGAGTTGCCCCGTGCCAGGATGCCGTTGCCCGAGGCAGGTTAGGCGTCCGCTCACCTTGGAAGAACGGCAACAGCAGCAGACCTTCGCTGCCGGCCGGTGCCGCCAGGGCTAAACGCTCAAACTCATTGAAGTCCACACCCAGCACTTTTGCCGTGCGGTCCAAGACCTGAGCGGCGTTGAGCGTGCAGGCCAGAGGCAAAAACCGCCCGGTGGTATCGGCGAAGCCGGCGATCTCGGCTCGATCGCCACCGGCATCCTCGGATATTGAAAAGACTGTGCCGCTGGTGCCGATTGAGATCACTGCGTCACCGGCAACCAAGCCGAGCCCACGTGCTGCACCGGCATTGTCGCCCGCACCGGGAGCAATCGCAACAGTGGTGCCGTGAACCAGTGCCCCGACCTCATCGCCGGCCAGAACCCTAGGAAGGAAGATGCTTTCAGCGGTGTGCGCGCCTAGGCAGAACTCGAGAACTGCGCCAACGTAAGCGTCGGTTCGGCTGTTGAAATAGCCGGTGCCGCTAGCGTCGCTTCGGTCGGTGAAACTGCGCGAGAAATCCGCGCCGAGCGGGCTTTTGCCTTGCTCACCGAAGCCGGCCAGTCGCCAAGAGAGCCAATCGTGGGGCAGCATAACCGCGGCAACGCGATCGGCGTTCTCAGGCTCGTGCTGTGCTAGCCAGCGCAGTTTGGTGCTGGTGAAAGAAGCCACCGGCACCGAACCGGTATTCTCAAGCAGCCAAGCCGCCCCGAAGTGAGCGACCAGCTCTTCAGCCTGATCGGCCGAACGAGTGTCGTTCCAGAGCAGCGCGTCGCGAATCACGCATCCTTCAGCATCGAGAACCACCATGCCGTGTTGCTGGCCGCCGATCGAGATAGCCGCAACGTCGTTGAGACCGCCGGCCTGCGCAAGCGCATTCTGAAGTGCGGTCCACCAGTGTTCCGGATTCACCTCGGTGCCGTCTGGATGCGCCGCGCGCCCCTGCCGAACCACCTCGCCGGTGTCGGCATCCACAATCACAACCTTGCAGCTCTGCGTCGACGAATCGACGCCGGCCACCAACCTCGGCATCAGCGGTTCCTCGAAGAACTAGCGAGCGCCCATTAGGTGCTCGACGGCCAACTGGTTCAGGCGAACAAAATTGAAACCCTTGCCATTGAAGTATGCCTCTGGGTCGAAGCCGGCATCCTCGCCTGCAAGCAGCTCGCGGTAGGTTTCGCCTGCGCTCAGAGTTGGCACCTTGAGCTCATCCACTCTTGCCGCGGCCTTAGCTGCCTTGACCTCGGGGTCGGCCTCGAAGGCGGCCGCGCGCTCTTTGAGCAGCAGATACATGCGAATGTTTGCCTCGGCCGATGCCCAAACGCCGTTGAAGTCTTCGGTTCGGCTTGGCTTGTAGTCAAAGTGACGCATGCCCTGGTAGCGGGTCTTGCCGTCGTTGCCGAACTCGAGCAGGTGAACCA
>CAZXFZ010000124.1:543-3184 GCA_964640285.1 uncultured Rhodoluna sp. | reverse complement strand
TGCCGGTGTTGGCGCGAAGGCTGCGCTAATCCTTTCAACTGCCGAAGAGCAGGCCAAGCGACTAATTCAAGATGCCGAGGCCGAACGCGACCGCATCCGCAAGAATTTGGCCGTCGAACTCGACGAACTGCGCGGTCAGGCCAAGGGTTACTACGACTCGCTGGTTGCCGAGGCTCAGCGTCGCGCGGATCGCATCCTTGGCACAGCTAAGAGCGACTATGAGGCTGCACTGGCCGAAGCCGAGGTTCGCGCTGGCGAATTGGTGGCTGCCGCCGAGCGTGAGGCAGGTGCGATTCGTGGCGCTGTGGCTACTGAGGCCGCCCGACTGCGCGCAACCGCCAAGCGCGAAACCGAGTTGCTGCGTGCCAAGACCGAGCGTGACCTGGCCGAGAAGAAGCTGATTGCCAACCGTCAGGTGAACGCTCAGATGGATGCGAACCTCGCGGCGCAACTGATGACCGAGCAGGCGCGCATCGACCTCGAGCTCGAGTTGACCGCTCGCCGCGCCGAGGCCGAAGCTGAATACATGCGCAAGCACCAGGAGGCCGTCGCGGCCACCCAGAAGTATCTCGATGAGGCAAACGCTAACCTTTCGAACGCTCTGGTGCGCGCCAACGCGGCTCGCCTCGAGGCCGAAACGCTAGAGGCAGCAGCCAAGTCGATCACTAAAAAGACCACCGACGAGGCTCGCCAAAAGGCCGATGGAACCATCGCCGCCGCCGACGCTGAGGCCCGCGCGATCATAAAGCAGGCTCAAGACAAGGCAAACTTCGAACTGCAGCAGGCCGAAGATCGCTTGCAGAAGTTGCGCGTTGAGCGCGACGCCATCAAGGTTTACATCAAGAACCTGCGCACTGTGATGGATCGCATCCAGTTCGTGATTGATTCGAACTAAGAAACCGAAACTCAGGAGGCCAGAGTGTCAACGAACAACTTCAAGGTTTCGAACCCGTTCCAACTTGGCCTGTGGGGTGGGCTGGGCGTTCTCACCGCGCTAGTTATCGGTGGCATGTTCGTCTCGATCGCCAACATCATCACCTATGTCTTTGCGGCGATGTTCATCGCGCTGGGTCTCGACCCAATCGTTAGCAAGCTCGAGAAACTCGGTCTAAAGCGCCCAATCGCCATCCTTTCGGTCATCGCGGTGTTTATCGGAATCATCGCGGTGTTCCTGAGCAGCTTCTTGCCGCAGGTTCTTCGCCAGGCATCGGCGTTCTTGAGCCAAGCACCTCAAGAACTCGCAAACCTCTTGAAGCAACCGCTGATTGCCTCGCTCGATGACCGTCTTGGTGGCGCAATTTCGGATGCGATTTCGCACGCCGGCGACTTCATCGCCAATTCAGAAAACTGGCCGGGCATGTTCGGTGGAGTGGTTCAGGTCGGACTAACCATCGTCAACGGCTTCTTCGGCGGTGTGATCATCGTCATCCTGTCGATCTATTTCATGGCCTCGCTGCAGCGCTTCAAAAACTGGATCTACTCGCTTGTGCCAGCCTCGGGCCGCGACACCTTCGTAAGCCTCGCCGACCAGATTGCCGACTCTGTTGGCCGCTACGTTATCGGGCAGGTATTCATCGCGCTCTGCAACGGTGTGCTCAGCTTCATCCTGCTAAGCGTTCTGAACTTCGAGTTCGCGCTGGTGTTGGCTTTCACGACCTTCCTACTAAGCCTCGTTCCACTGGTCGGAACCCTCTCGGGTGCGGCCATCGTGACCATCGTGGCGCTTGGCATCTCGCCAACCACGGCCCTGATCGTTGCCGTCTACTACATCATCTACATGCAAATTGAGGCATACGTGATCAGCCCTCGAGTCATGAGCAAGGCCGTTTCGGTGCCAGGAGCCGTCGTGGTTGTCGCCGCGCTCATCGGTGGAACTCTGCTCGGAGTGCTTGGCGCACTCGTTGCGATTCCGGTAGCCGCGTCGGTGATGCTGATTCTGCGCCAGGTTGTCGTGCCGCGTCAGCAGAACCGCTAACGAGCCCAAGGATGCCGATTCGCGGACGCAGAACTAACCGAAGTTGATCTTGCCCTTCTTGGCCTTACTCCGATTTGCGACCTTACGTGAACCGGAAGACGATGTTTTGACCAGTCTCATCATCGAGCTGACTATGAACACAATCACCGCACCGATGAGAACTGGTATTGCTAGCCAGACCGCAAACACCGCTGACCAGCCGGCAGAGCATTCGGCGCAACCCGGGCCGAATGTAGTTAAGAAGAATAGGTAGCCGACCAGTACCAGTGGAATAGCGATGGCGATTCCGGCGCAACCCAGGCTGAACTTTTGCCCTTTGTTGAATTTGAAGGGCGGTTTTGTTGAGTTGCTTTGAATTTCACTCATCGTATGCGTTCCCCCTTGCGTTGGCTTCAGACTAGTGAGAAACCTGAACGGCTGCCCACTGTGTCGGCAATGGATAGGCCGACGGATTTACAATCCTGACGATTTCATTTAGAACTCGATATGTGGCGCTTTCACCCACCCAAAGGTGCTTGGCTCCGTCTACGCCGATGATCTCGGCGTGTGGAATCAACCCAAACCGAGCTCGGGCCGCCTCTGGCTGCAGGTAATCGTCGTGCTCAGGAACCAGCGCAACCAAAGTCTTGTCGCTCGTAGCCCACCGTGCCAGATCGGCATCCGTTG
>CAZXFZ010000124.1:0-533 GCA_964640285.1 uncultured Rhodoluna sp. | reverse complement strand
ACAGCGCCCAAAACTGAGTGATCCACGCCGTATTTGAGCGCGAGTTCGGTGCCAAAAGACCAACCAATCAGCCATGGATTTGGCAGGCCACGCTGCCTCACAAACTCCATTGCCGCGTCGACATCGTGCTGCTCTGTCACACCATCGCCAAAACTCCCCTGGCTGGTGCCGTGTGGCGAGCTAGTGCCACGGGTGTTGAACCTCAAAACTGCAAGGTTTGCCAACGCGGGCAGACGATTCGCTGCCTTCTTGTAAACGTGCGAATCCATGAAACCGCCGTGTGTTGGCAGCGGGTGCAGCAGCACGAGCGTGGCCACCGGGGTTCCCGAAACAGGCAGCGCTAACTCGCCTACCAGGTCTAAGCCATCAGACGTGCGCAAGGTCACAGCCTCACGTTTGGACGGCAGCTCAACCCCTGATCGAATCTCGATCAATTCATCTGCACTCACAGCAGCGGCCCCTGAAACGCTTTCCAGCAATTGCTGTGAAAGTGCCGGCGCGTTTCGACTCCGCGAACCGCATCCCAGGCCACC
>CAZXFZ010000123.1:1861-3198 GCA_964640285.1 uncultured Rhodoluna sp. | reverse complement strand
TCTACCGAGTCGGCGATAACCTCGCGAGAAACCAGCGAGAAGTGCATGCCCTCGTGACCCATCGAGATGCCGTCAGACACCGAGATGGTTCCAAACTCGAGTGGATAACCGCCTCCAGCAAAGACACCGTTCTTGGCAGCGTCTGCCAGTCGGTCTAGCGAGAGGTTGCACGGAGTGATTTCGTTCCATGAACTGGCGATGCCAATCTGAGGCTTCTCCCAGTCTTCATCGCCCATGCCGACCGCACGAAGCATTCCTCGTGAGGCGGTCTTTTCAATGCCATCGGTTACGTCGCGACTGCGTGGTTTGATGTCGTGTGCCATTTTCCAATTTTAGCCCACAGAAAACCTACTTTTTTGTGGGTTTTTCTAAACGAAATGTCGTTCTAAAAAAGGATTCGATTCCTACTGTGGCGCGCCATTCGGATGCCTCACCTACTCGGTCGAATCACGACGATTCAAGAGCCAGATCTTCACGATTATCGCTGCCAAAAAACAGCTGCCCCACTTGGGGGTCCAAAGGGCAAGAAATCGCAGAGAAGCCTCCACAGTGTCGCCCACCAAAACACCAAAAAGGACAAAACCTGGACCCGCGACACATCCGCCAGTTAGAAAACTTACATAGCAAGTTTCGAGAAACTCGTCGAAACCTTCGGGCCCCTTGTCGATTCCAATCCAGCGATACACCACTTTTACCGCTCGCTCCACCCAGTTATTCATCGACCCTCCCAGTTAGGAGGTAATTCTGCTGAGGGGGTCAGACACCAATTGGACTACCAGTCGCGGTCGTCATCCTCTTCAGTTCTGGGGACTGGTTTGGGCGTTGCCCCTGGAGTTCGGTTCTTCTCTCTGTTTGCGTTTATTTGCCAAATGATGATGATCGGAATGGACAGGAAGAAAGCAAAAATCAGAAAAACACCGAGACCGAACAAAGAGAAGAAAAGGAACGCGAGTGCGCCGTTTGGGTTTGGGTCATTCAGATGTTTTATGAAATCGATCAAGAAGTTGACCCCGACGATTGCCCCGATAGAAATCAGAATGCCAACAACCAGGTTGCGCACGTGCTTGGGCGCTTTAGGGTTCTCGTAGTCCATGACAGCCTCCCCCTCAGGATTACCAGTGGCTTCATCGTATCCAATTGGCTCTAGGCTAAACAGTGTGCAAAGCAGCAACGGCGATACGACCAAAGTGCCCACCGGGCTAACTCTTTACACGCACGCCGCCGAGCGTTCTTCGCGCGAGGTGATTGCGGCATACAGCACCTCGTTTGGATTGGCGTCGCGGCTTCTTGGAAAACGCATCCAGCAAGACGTCTACAACATCTATGCTCTCGTGCGA
>CAZXFZ010000123.1:0-1851 GCA_964640285.1 uncultured Rhodoluna sp. | reverse complement strand
TGCAGACGAAATCGTCGATGGCTCTGCCGAAGAGGCGAGGCTTCGGTCTGCTGCGGGTGCCGGAAACGGGCAGGTTGACCCCGCCAAACTGCTCGATCAACTCGAGGCCGAAACCTATCTAGCTATGAGAAGCGGATTTTCGACCAATCTGGTTGTGCACGCGTTCGCGCATACCGCCAACAAAGTCGGGTTCGGCAAAGAGCTGGTTCAGCCGTTTTTCGCCTCAATGCGCATGGACTTGACCGCCCACGAGCACGACGAGCAGAGCTTCAAGGATTACGTCTATGGTTCGGCCGAGGTTGTCGGGCTGATGTGCTTGAAGGCATTCGTGATGGGTCTCGACTACACCGACGAGCAGCATCGACAAATGGTGCTCAGTGCCCGAGCCCTGGGTTCGGCATTCCAAAAAGTCAATTTCTTGCGCGACCTCGCCGCCGACTTCAAAGCTCTGGGTCGCAGCTATTTTCCTGGCGTATCGGTTTCGAACTTCGATGAGGAATCAAAACGCCGAATTGTGGTTGATATCCAGCAGGAATTGGACACATCTTCGAAGGGTCTGCGGCTTTTGCCAAAGGACTCGCGGCGAGCGGTTGTTGCGGCTCAGTTACTGTTTGAAGCTTTGAACACGAAGCTGTCTCAGACACCGGCCACAGAACTGACGACCACAAGAATTCGTGTTCCGAATCCGCAGAAACTTTGGATCGCCTTGAAGGCTTGGATAGGGGTAACTCCGCGATGAAAACCGCAGTAGTAATCGGTGGTGGCATCGGTGGTCTTTCGACCGCAGCGCTGCTGGCCAAAGCAGGCATGAAAGTCACCGTCTTGGAGGCTCGCGAAAAGGTTGGCGGTCGCGCATACATCTGGGAAAAAGATGGATTCAAGTTCGACATGGGTCCGTCTTGGTATTTGATGCCCGATGCCTTTGACCAGTTCTTCAAGCTGATGGGCACCTCTGCCGATGCCGAGCTAAACCTGGTTCGTCTCGACCCGGCATACCAGACTCGAAATGAAGGCTATGGCGACAAGCTTCTCGTGCGCGAGAGCCTCGAAGACAACAAGCGCTTGTTTGACGAGCTCGAGCCAGGAGCCGGCGAGCGCCTGCAGGCATACTTAGACAGCGCTGAGGATGCGTATCGCCTGTCGGTGCGCCACTTTCTTTACACGAACTTTAGGGATGCCCGCTCGTTCTTTCACCCCGAGGTGCTTGCCAGGGCCGGACGTTTCATCAAGCACCTGCTAACTTCGCTCGACTCGTTTGCCGGAAAGCATGTATCGGACAAGCGTCTGCGCAAGATTCTGAATTTTCCGGCGGTTTTTCTTGGCGCATCTCCTTATGACACTCCGAGCATGTACCACCTGATGACCCACGTTGATATGAACGTTGGAGTGTTCTACCCGATGGGTGGTTTCTACACGATCATCGAAGCCGTCGAGCGCATAGCCAAACGTCACGGCGTAGACATTCGAACCAACTCTCCGGTGAGCAAGATTTCGGTCGGCGATGACGGCAAGGCAAACGGAGTATTCGTTGGCGAGGCATTCTTCGAAGCCGACGTGGTCATCGGAAACGCCGACCTGCACCACATCGAGACCAAGTTGCTCGAACCCAAGTATCAGAGTCTTCCTGAGCGCTGGTGGAAGAACAAGGTGCCTGGCCCTTCGGCCATCCTCCTTTACCTCGGCGTCCGTGGCAAGATTCCGCAGCTGGATCACCACACCCTGCTTTACGCGGACGACTGGAACAAAAACTTCGCAGAAGTGTTCCGCAAGCCTGGCGACAAGTCGATGCCCAAGTTTGCCGACCCGGCATCCTTGTACATCAGCATGATTTCGAAGACCGACCCATCTACC
>CAZXFZ010000122.1:2175-3333 GCA_964640285.1 uncultured Rhodoluna sp. | reverse complement strand
AACGAGTCCGTCGCCCTCGGCGGCGGTGTAGGTCGAGTTCTTGGCCGGGTTCAAAACCACACCGGTTGAGGCATCGCCAGCCGCGTGGTTTGCCACTCGGTAACCGACCGCTGATTCGCCGTGAGCTGCAGCCAGCGCAACAAGCTCTGCCCACTCGACGGTGTTGCCCGCAGCCAAGTAGTGCGACATCGGGCGAACGTTGATGGATGCGCCATCGGCGTCGAAAAGGTCATCGAAAACCGGAGCCAACGCGGGGTTCTCACTGATTTGTGCAATCAGAAGAGCAGCCAAGTTGTCGCTGACAACCAAGTCATCGACTGCTGCAACTCGGGCAAGTTCTGCCTTAGCGCCGTCGAGAATTTCGGCAACCAGGCGGGTCTTGACCACCTTGTTGCTCTGGTCGTCGAACATTTGGTTCAGCTGAAGCATGGTCAGCATGGTCTGCGCGTCTGCCTCAGATTGAGTGATTTCGTGGCGGTAACCCAGCACGATGATCTCGTTGTAGTTTTTTGCCTCAGCCGCCGCAATCAGCTCTTCGATGTTTCCAACCAGCGGTGCAAAAGTCGCGGTTAGATTCGGACCAAACTTGAAGTCCTTAAGTTCCGCCTCTGCGACGTACTTGGTCTGAGCGACGATGTGCACCGTCGATCCCTTCGGGGCAAACTGTGCAAGCTCGTTGAGAACCGAGCGACCCATTCCTGACCAACCGATCACCAGCAGGTGTTCGGCCTTTCGGGCAGGCTTCTTGGTAGCGGCAACTTTCTTGTTCGCGATGTCCTCGCGCACACCGGTGTAAACCACCTTGTCGTCATCCTCGGCAATTGCGATCACCCTGGTGTTTGCGGTGAGCTTGGTTCCCTGGTCTGGGTTTATGTGCGTAACGCCGTTGTCATCAACCAGACCGATTACGGATGCGTTGTTGAACGCCAGCAGCGCATCGCGATAGGTCTTGCCAGCAAGCGCGGGCACGTTTGCGAAGTAGATCTCGTCGCCATCAAAGTCGATGAGGTCGAGGGTCACGGCAGCGACCTGGCCATTCGCGACTGGCACAGCGTGCCATGGGGCGTGGTTGCACTGACCGAAAGCGGCGGTCCCGAACGGGACGCTGCAGCGGAGCGGGCTGCGCGCTACCGGCAGATGCGCGATCTGGTCGCCGCC
>CAZXFZ010000122.1:0-2165 GCA_964640285.1 uncultured Rhodoluna sp. | reverse complement strand
ATAGGTCTTGCCAGCAAGCGCTGGCACGTTGTTGAAGTAGATCTCGTCACCATCGAAGTCGATGAGGTCCAGTGTTACGGCTGCAAGGCCCGGCTGACGCGAGGCCTGAGCGGTGACTCGAGCGATAACGTCGTGCGAGCGAACCGAGATCACTGCACCACCGGTTGCAACCTCGAGTGCACGTGCTGTGTGAGCGTCATCGACTTCGGCAATGATTCGGGTAGCTGGGTTTCCGTTGACCGACTTGATTGCCAGCACTGTCGAGACCACAGTTGCATCGCCGGCTTCGTCCGAGTCCAGAACGATGATCGACTTTGCGCCGGATACGTTCGCTCGCTTGAGTTCGGTTGGGTTCAGCGGGTCGCCCGAGCGGGTGATCACCTTTAGGTTGCCTAGACCTTCTTCGATGTGGTCAGCAATCTGGTCTTCCATGAACTCTCGAGTCTGGTTTGCGAAAATGACCACCAGCGGTTTGCGAACGTTTTCGTTTGCGACCGCAAGCTCTTTGAGGATTGGGTATACGCGGCTCGACCAGCCGAGAATCAGTGTGTGACCTGATTCAATGACCGGGCTCTTGCCTTTGCGCAGACGCTCGAAGGTTCGGTTAATGGCACCTACCGCGAAACCAGTCACGCTGGCTGCGAGTGTGATAGTGACAATCCAAACTAGGATTCCAATGATTCGGTCGGCCCACTGAGGTTCACCAGCGCGACCCAGGATGCCAGCGAACTGACTCCAGAATGCGTTGAAGTCTGGGGTCGGCAGTGGGTCACCGCTGTATAGGAAAGGCACAGCGTAGAGCGCATACCGAATCAGGACGATAAGTATTGAGGCAACAATCAATGCAGCGAAGACGTATGCGACGAATGCGCCAGCCTTTGCAATCGAGTTGTCGAAGTTGTAGCGGATTTTGGTCCAGAGTGAAACCTGATTGGTCTTTGGTGGAGCGGCCTTTTCGCCCTGTGCACCCTGACCGTATGAACGTTGTTCTTCTGCGTTAGCCATGCGCAAAGTCTAGTGAAAGCGGTGTGGGCACCGGCAGATTTTGTTCTGCGGTGCCCACACTTTGATGCAGTTGTTATGTGAGTGAATCTGGGATGCCGTTGAAGTCACCAAAGCTGTCTTCACCAGGTGTAACGATCAGCTCGACTCCGCCCTCGGCGACATCCACCTTGACCAGCGAACCGTCATGGATCTCGCCGGCAAGCAACAGGTTGGCCAGTCGATCATCGATCTGCTGTTGCATCAAACGACGCAGCGGGCGAGCACCGTAAATCGGGTCGTAGCCGTTGTCGGCCAACCAAGCTCGTGCGGCTGGGGTGACCGCCAATTGCAACCGGCGGGCCGCCAGGCGCTTGCCAAGTCTCTCGATGTTCAGCTCGACTATCTGCCCAAGTTCGAGTCGATCTAGAGCCGAGAAGATCACGATGTCGTCGAGACGGTTCAAGAACTCTGGCTTGAACGAGGAACGAACGGTGGCCATCACGGCATCCCGCTTCTGGTCTTCGGTCAGGTCTGGATCAATCAAGAACTGCGAGCCCAGGTTCGAGGTCAAGATCATGATCACGTTCTTAAAGTCGACAACTCGGCCTTGACCATCGGTTAGGCGACCATCGTCTAAGACCTGAAGCAGCACATCGAAAACCTCTGGGTGAGCCTTCTCAACTTCGTCGAGCAGAACCACCGAGTATGGGCGACGGCGGACAGCCTCAGTCAGCTGGCCACCCTCTTCGTAACCGATGTAACCCGGAGGGGCACCCAGCAGACGCGAGACGCTGTGCTTCTCTCCGTATTCGCTCATGTCGATGCGAACGATCGCCTTCTCGTCGTTGAACAAAAACTCGGCCAGACTCTTGGCGAGCTCTGTTTTGCCAACACCGGTCGGACCCAAGAACAGGAACGAGCCAGTCGGGCGATTCGGGTCGCTGATGCCGGCCTTGGTGCGGCGAACGGCGTCGCTCACAACCTTGACCGCCTTCTTCTGACCGATCAGGCGTTTGCCCAATTCGGCCTCGAGGTGAAGCAGTTTCTCGCTCTCGCCGGCGAGCAAACGGCCGGTTGGAATTCCAGTCCAAGCGCTAACCACGGCAGCGATGTCATCTTCAGAAACCTGATCGCCGACCATGCGGTCAACGTCGTTGGCCTCGGCCGATTCGGCCGCTGCC
>CAZXFZ010000121.1:0-3390 GCA_964640285.1 uncultured Rhodoluna sp. | reverse complement strand
GCGCGCAGCGCATCCAGCGCTTCTTCGATTGTTGAAAGGCTCATTTAGATGTGTCCATTCCTGGCTTCGAGGAGTCGTTCAATGTGCTTGGCCATAATGTCGACCTCGACGTTGACCTTGTCGCCAACGCGTTTGCTGCCGAGGGTGGTTAGGCGGAGGGTCTCTGGAATTAGGCTCAGACCAACGAAGTCATCGCTGAGTTCGTTTACGGTGAGGGATACGCCGTCGATAGTGATCGAACCCTTGAGCACCACGTACTTGCTGAGTTCAACCGGGATGCGCACTCGCACCCATTCCCAGTTGTCACTGGGTTCGCGGCTCATGATTTCGCCAACCCCATCGACATGACCCTGAACGACATGGCCGCCAAATCGAGTCGCTGCGTTCATAGCGCGCTCGAGGTTGACCGGGTCGCCAACGCTGAGGTCGCCGAGTGCGGTTCGGTTGAGGGTTTCGCGCATCACGTCTGCGGTGAAGGTGTCGGCGGTTAGCTCAACGGCTGTGAGGCAAACGCCGTTCACGCATATCGAATCTCCGCGTTGGGCGTCAGACACTGCTAGCGGGCCGGAGATGGTTAGCCGAATCGCATCCGGTTGAGGTTCAATCGCCTTTACGGTTCCGAGTTCTTCGATGATTCCGGTAAACATCAGTTGCCTTCTTCTTGAATCTTGAGGGCGCGAATCATGACATCGTTGCCCAATAGTTTGTGTTCGACCAGTTGCAAGTGGGCAGCCTCGCCCATGTTTGAAACGCCAATCTCGGTTAGCGCGCTGCGACTGCCGCCGAGCAGCAGTGGCGCGAAATAGACGATCACCTCGTCAAACAGGCCAAGTCGCGCGAATTCGCTAGCGACCGTCGGCCCGCCCTCGACCCACACCCGACGGATGCCCTTTGCGAACAGCTCGTGCAGTGCCGCTGCGATGTCGTGAGTCGCCAGCTGCACAGTCTCGGCAGCATCGTTGAGCACCCTCGAGTTGGCCGGTATCTCGCGCTGTCCGAGCACCACTCGCAGAGGTTGGTGCGGATACAAACTGCCATCCGCGTAGCGAGCGGTCAGTTCGGCGTCATCCGCCAGAATTGTTCCGACTCCGGCCAGAATTGCATCGCTCTTGGCTCGACGTTGATGACTGTCAGCCCTTGACTCAGGTCCGCTGATCCATTTGCTTGAGCCATCGCTTGCGGCAGTTCTTCCATCCAAGCTCGATGCCCACTTCAAAGTTACGTAGGGGCGACCCAACCTGGTCGCAGTTGCCCAAGGGCGAATGAGTTGATCGGCCTCGGCGCCGAGCAGACCTTCGTAGGTTTCGATGCCGGCATCCCGAAGCGTTTGAGCGCCACCAGAAGACGCCTTGCCCGGGTCGGTGGATGCGTAAACCACGCGGTCGATTCCCGCGGCGATGAGCGCTTGGGCGCATGGGCCGGTTCGGCCGGTGTGGTTGCAGGGTTCTAGGGTCACTACCGCGGTGCAGCCGGCCGGCAGTTCGCCGCCGGAATTGTGTCGAGCGTTTTCGAGCGCCATTACCTCGGCGTGTGGGGTGCCTGCACCTAGGTGCCAGCCCTCACCGATGGTCTCTAGGTCGCGATTCAAAATGACCGCGCCAACCTGCGGGTTCTCGCCCCAGGCTGGGCCATTTTGTGCCAAAACCAAGGCGCGGTGCATTGCTGCTTCGAAAGCGTGAGGATTCAGCATTGTGCCCCTTTCCAATTTGGCTCGACCGAAAACATGGTGCGCAAAAAGCCAATCGGGGCGCGAAACGGTGAGTCGGGCAAACGCCAAGGCGCGCGCCAACTCACTGCGTTCTTCTCCCATCCGGACTTTAACCGTCGGTGCTGGAATTCCACCAGCTCAACCGGCACCGCATTACGACTTACCTGGTCGCAGCTTGGTGACGGGTCGCGGACTCTAACCGCCGGCTCAGATTTTCACTGACCCCGAAGAACTTGTTGCCTAGTTATTGTCGCACAATCAAGGGCTACTTGACGAAGCCGATTTTGTCGTAAACCTTGGCGAGGGTTTGCTCGGCCTTTTCGTTGGCCTTGTCGGCACCCTTGGCCAAGAGTCGATCTAGTTCGGCTGGGTCGCTCAAGAGTTCTTCCGCGCGGTTTCGAATCGGCTCGATGCGACCGAGCACCACTTCGATGACCTCGCCCTTTAGGGCACCGTATCCAGCGCCTTCGAATCGAGCCTCAAGCGATGCAATGCTCTCACCCGAAATTGCGGAGTGGATGCCGAGCAGATTCGAAACTCCAGGCTTTGCCTCGCGGTCGAACCGAATGGTGCCGTCAAGGTCAGTAACAGCTGACTTGATCTTCTTGGTAATTACCGAGCTGTCATCCATGATGTTGACCAGGCCCTTGGCATCACCCGACTTCGACATCTTGGCGGTTGGGTTCTGCAAGTCAAAAATCTTGGCGGTTTCTTTGAGGATCACTGCCTCAGGAATCACAAAAGTTTCGCCAAATCGGGCGTTGAACCGCATGGCCAGGTCGCGAGTGAGCTCGAGGTGCTGACGCTGATCCTCACCAACCGGCACCGCCTTCGGTTGGTAGAGCAAAATGTCAGCTGCCTGCAAAATCGGGTAGGTGAACAAGCCAACGGATGCGTTTTCTTGGCCACCCTTTTGAGTCTTGTCCTTGAACTGGGTCATGCGACCGGCCTCACCGAAGCCAGTGATGCAGTTGAGCACCCAGGCCAACTGGGCGTGGGCCGGCACCTGTGACTGCACAAATAGCGCCGACTTGTCGGGGTCGATTCCGGCGGCAAGGTACTGCGCTGCGGTGATGCGGGTGTTCTGTCGCAGAGCGGCCGGCTCTTGCGGCACGGTGATCGCGTGCAGGTCGACAACACAGAAGTATGCGTTGTAGTCATCCTGCATCTGCACCCAGTTGACCAGTGCGCCAAGGTAGTTGCCGAGGTGAAGTGAACCCGCCGAGGGTTGCATTCCGCTGAGAAGATTTGGCTTGGTCATGCAGTCAAGTTTAGATGTCGTAGTTCACGGCCACGGGGGAGTGGTCGGTCCAGCGAGTGTCATAACTCGGTGCTCGGTGCACCTTGTAATCGCGGGCAACCGCAGCAAGACCGGGGGTGGCCAGGTGGTAGTCGATTCGCCAGCCGGCATCCGTGTCGAAGGCCTGACCGCGGAACGACCACCAGGTGTATGGCCCCGGCTGGTCAGGATGCGCCGCGCGACCAACGTCAATCCAGCCCTGGGTCTTCATGAAGGTGTCAAAGTATGCGCGCTCTTCGGGCAGGAAGCCGGCGTTCTTGAGGTTGCCCTTCCAGTTCTTGATGTCGAGTTCGGTGTGACCAACATTCAAATCGCCGACCACGACGGCGTGCTGAGTCGTGGAAATCAGCTCGCCCATGCGCGCCTGCATTGCCTCGAGGAA
>CAZXFZ010000120.1:0-3447 GCA_964640285.1 uncultured Rhodoluna sp. | reverse complement strand
CAACCCGGTGCCACGCCCCGGCCAGATTTCTTTGGCACACGGTGGAGTGTTGTTTCTCGATGAGGCTCCTGAGTTTCCGCTGTCTACTCTTGAGGCGCTTCGAGAACCTCTAGAAACTGGCAGCATTTCTATTTCGAGGGCGGCGGGCACAGCTATCTTTCCGGCCAGTTTTCAACTGTTGATGGCAGCGAATCCATGCCCCTGCGGGTTTCGAGGTGTCCCGGGCAAAACCTGCAGCTGCAACTATTCATCGCGTGCGAGGTACGCATCCAAACTTTCTGGTCCGCTTCTGGATCGCATTGACATCAGAATTCGAGTTGAAGCTCAAACCAAGTCAGAGCGGCTCAAGGCCGCAAAAACGCAGCGACAGACGAGCGCGCTCTTGCGCGAGCAGATTGCCGAAGCTCGAGCCAGATCGCAGGAGCGTCTATTGGATACACCGTGGCGGCATAACTCGGAAATCTCTGGACCGTTCCTCAGGCAAATCGCGAACCAGCATGCATCGGCTACCGCAATACTCGATCGGGCTCTAGCATCTGGGGCAATCTCGATGCGCGGATTTGACCGCTGCATGCGAGTGGCGTTGAGCATCGCCGACCTCGACGGCAAGCAAACGCTGGATGCCTCATGCGTGGCTGAGGCTCTCTACCTGCGAGGCGCGAGCGATTGGAGTCAACTGTGATGACTGTCGACGAATCAAATCTGCTGGGCCTGCCAGCAGCAGATTGCTCAAAGTTGCTGACCGCTTTAGTTCCTGCCCATGATCGACAGCTAGCGCTAGAGGCTGACTCGCAGCTCGACTTGTGTGCCCGGTTGATTTGGAGCCAACTTGCAGAACCCGGCGATGAGCTGGCTGGCCTGTTGCTCTCTGAGTTGGGTGCCAGCACAGCACTTCGGGCGCTCAGGGGTGATGGCGGTGTTGCGGGGTCTGAATTGAGGTTATGGAGTTTGCTCCAGCAGAACGACTCAACCTTAGCTGCCGAGGGGAGTGAGCTCACTACGCGTTCTGCGCTGCGCAGCGGGGTCGAGCGTTGGGTGCAGCGCGACAACAACGCGAAACTCGTGCGTGATCTGCGAACTTGGCAACGGCTCGGCGGTTGGATCGCAACCCTGTCTTCGACATACTGGCCGCAGCAGCTCCTCGATCTCGGAAACGCCGCACCGATATGCATTTGGGGCAGAGGCAACATCGAATCGCTGAACGGTCTCGAAAAAGCGGTGTCTATTGTGGGCAGTCGAAACACCACCAGCTACGGCGCTTGGATAACCCGCGAGTTAGCGACCGAACTAGCTGCTGACGGATACCGAATCGTTTCGGGCGGGGCCTACGGAATAGATGCATTTGCACATCAAGCAACGGTCGAGTTAGCCGAATCTGACCCAGAACGGTTCCAGTTTCCAGTTACCATCGCGGTCATGGCTGGTGGCGGCGATCGACTTTATCCCGTCGGAAACTCTTCTCTCCTGAAACAGGTCATCAAGCACGGATGCGTAATCTCTGAGCTTCCGCCTGGCAACGCACCCACGAAATGGCGATTCCTGCAGCGCAACCGGCTAATCGCAGCACTCGGCCAGACTGTCGTTGTGGTTGAGATGGCTTACCGATCTGGGGCTCTCAACACCGTTCATCACGCACTTCAAATCGGGCGACGAGTAGTTGCTGTGCCAGGTTCAATTCTTTCGCCGACCTCACAGGGCTGTAATCAGGTCATCGAAGAAGGAAAAGCAGAGATAGCGACATCATTCGACGCACTTTTGCAGCTGGCCAGAGGTGGTTCGGTTGAACCACAGCACTACACCCAACTCACCCCAATGCAGCAACGCATCCTAGATTCTGTCACTAATCAGTTAAGAACCGCAGCGACCATCGGCCAGCAAAGCGGAGCCGGGTTGGACGAAGCCAATCAGGCGCTCGCCGAACTTGAATTGCTGGGCTTCCTGGTGCGACAGTCCGGCAAGTGGAAACGCTCTGAGTGGGCTCGAATCTCTGAATCAGGGGCAAAGAAGGCGGTCTGACCTAACCTTGTGATGTGACCAGCCAGTTTGAGACAGAGTCTGCGAGAGCCGCAAGTGGCTTCGAGCAGTATCTGACCAGCGGCAGAGGATTTTCGGGTAACACGGTCAAGGCATACGTCACGGATGTGAGCGACTTTCTGGCTTTCAGCTCAAAGCGGCAAATTACTTCGATAGGTCAAATCGATATCGAACTGCTGCGGGATTGGCTTTGGAAAGCCAGTCAACTGGGCTTAACCAAGTCCACGATCGCCCGAAAAAGCGCTTCAATCAGAGCGTTTACGGCTTGGCTGCAGCAAAACCAATTTATCGAGGTCGATCCTGGCCTGCGACTCAAGTCGCCAAAAGCCGGTCGAACACTGCCCAAGGTGGTTTCTCGCGAAACTTTGGCTGAGATCTTTTCAACTCTTGAGGCGAGAATTCAACCCGACAATCCAGGAGCAATACTCGATCTGCTGATGGTCGAACTGCTATACGCCTCAGGAATTCGCGTCAGCGAACTGGTTGGTCTCAACCTGAGCGATGTCGACTTCGCTCGAGGATTACTTCGGGTCACAGGCAAAGGCGACAAGCAGCGCATGGTGCCCTTCGGATCCCCTGCGAGAGATGCGTTAGACCGTTGGCTGCGCGAGGCTAGGCCTTTGTTTGCCGAAAAGCCGCGACCACCGAAGGATGCTGAGGCGCTGCTGCTCAATTCGCGAGGAAAACGCGTTGGTGTTCGTCAGGTTTACGGCTTGGTGGCATCGCTTCTAGAAGACACTCCAACTGGTGCAGCCGGGCCGCACGCCCTGAGGCACAGCGCTGCTACCCACCTGTTGGATGGGGGAGCCGACCTTCGTGCAGTGCAGGAGTTGCTAGGTCATGCCTCGCTAGGCACGACACAGATCTACACTCACGTGAGCGTCGAACGGCTTCGTGAGGGTTACAAAAACGCGCATCCTCGCGCCTAACCCTGGGCTCGATTACACGTCAGACCACTTGGCCAAGCGCGAGGGTGAAAGCAAACCCATAACGGCATCCGGCGAAAGGTAGCCGCCATCGGTTCGATAGCTGAAGTTCAGCAGCTGTGCGCAATGGTCGCGGTAGCCGCCCTTGCCCGGGCAAAACTTGCCAAGTGTCTGTCCGATTGCCACGACACTGCCCACCGCAAGGCCACTGCAAGCGGGTTCGAGAGTCACCAAATCGCCGTTTGACCGTTTGATCGTGAGCACGTTTCGTTCTGCCACCGGCCCGTTGAAATACATGCGACCCGAGGTTGGGGCAATCAGCTCGGCGTCAATTGCAACGGGGTAGTCAACGCCGCGGTGACCAGCCGAGTAGTCGCTGTTTGGCGAAATGAAGCTGCGAATCGAACTGGCTTCGCGAAGGGGAGTGGCGAGCACAGATTCGGGTGATGTGCCTGCCGGAGATATCACCTGGGTAGGCAACACTGCT
>CAZXFZ010000119.1:0-3481 GCA_964640285.1 uncultured Rhodoluna sp. | reverse complement strand
GCGAAAACTACTTCTTCTTGCCCTTTGAGGACTTAGCCTTGCCAGCCTTCTTAGCCTTTGCCTTGAGCACAACCGCCTGGCCGACGATCACGGTCTTGCCGTTGAAGGTCATGGTTGGTGATCCGTAAAGCTCGTAGCCCTCGGCCAAGTGACGAGATACCTTCGAGCAGAACTCTGAGTCGTCTGGTCCGGTGAGCATCTTGTATGGCTTTGGTGCCTCGGTGGCTGGCGCGGCCTTAGCGGCCGGCTTGCGCACAGCAGCCGCCTTTGGTGCGGTCTTTGCCGCAGTGGCAGGTTTTGCTGCGGCGGCGCGAGTACGCGGGGCGGCAGGCTTCTTTGCTGGAGTAGTCATAACTGAAATCATGCCAGCCGCCGACAGTTCACCCAATAGCAATCAGAAAGTTAGAAAGTGAATTTTCTTGTTAGCAAGTTAACGAGGGTGCGCGGCCGGCGGGCAGTGTGCGCGGGCAGCAGGCGGTATGCCCGCCCCGGCCGCACCTAACGAGGGGCAAGCAACCAGAGCACCGGCAGCGCAAACATCAGCAAGGTCGCCGCGCCGAGCAAGAATTGCGACCAGCGAGGCGAGGCGAACTTGCCCATCAGCACACGGTTGCGCGCGAGCACCAGAACGATCACCATCAGGGCCGGCGCAGAGAGTCCGTTGAGAACCGCCGCGAGAAACAAGAACGTCATCGGCGGAATGCCGATGAGGTTCAGCAGCACGGCAATCAGCACGCTGCCAACAATCACCGCATAGAAAGCCTTGGCCTGACGCGGAGCCAACTCAAGGCTCTCGCGCCACCCGAAAGTTTCGGCAACCGCATACGCCGTCGAACCAGCCAACACCGGAATCGCGAGCAACCCGACCCCGACAATGCCAATCAAAAACAGCAGCCCGGCGAACTCACCGGCGATTGGCTTGAGTGCCGCTGCGGCATCCTCGGCAGATTCAATCGACGTGATTCCCGAGGCATGCAGGGTTGCGCCAGCCGTTGCCATGATCGCGAACATGATGAATACGCCGGTGAGCATGCCCGAGAACACATCACCACGCATCGCTCGAATGTGCGAGCGACCAACAGCCGTCAAACCCTTCTCAGCGCGCTCTTCAACCTCTTCGGCCGCCTGCCAAAAGAACAGGTATGGCGAAATCGTGGTGCCGGCCAAAGCGATCAGCATGGCAAACCAGTCGCGACTAAACGAAACCTGCGGCACCAGAGTCGCCGCAAGCACCTCGTTCCAGTCAACCTTGGCAACGAACAACACCGCGACGTATGCCAGCAGCGACACCGTTAGCCAGCGCAGCACCCGCGCATAGCGGTGATAGGGCACCAGAACCTCGGCCACCAAAACCACGGTTGCAAAACCGATAACGCCCAAAACCTGATCCACCGGCACCATCAACCGCAAAGCCGCAGCCATCGACGAAAGGTCGGCCGCGATGTTTACCGTGTTGGCCAGCGCCACCAAGAACACAGCGACCACGAGCACCCAACGCGGCATGGTGGTGCGAATCACCGAGGCTAATCCCCTGCCCGAAACCAAAGCGATTCGAGCGCAGGCCTCCTGAACCGCAAAGGCGAACGGCAGCAGCCAAGGCGCCGCCCACAGATATCCGTATCCCCCAGCAGCACCAGCCTGAGAGTATGTGCCGATGCCCGAAGGGTCATCGTCTGCAGCACCGGTGACAATGCCAGGGCCCAAGCGCTTGAAATACCCAGCGCCGCGAATCATGGTTCGGTGCTGCTTCACAAGCCCAACCCTAGAACAGGTGATTGTCGCTGGATGCGATTCCGCGCATGGCGTCATAGTCGAGCACCAGGCATTCGATGCCACGGTCTTCGGCCAAAGTTCGGGCCTGTGGCTTGATTTCTTGCGCGGCAAAGATTCCGCGCACCGGAGCCAGCAGCTCGTCGCGGTTCAACAACTCTAGGTAGCGCGTCAGCTGCTCAACCCCGTCGATCTCGCCTCGGCGTTTGAGTTCAATCGCGACGGTTCCGCCCTCGGGGTGCCGCGCCAGAATGTCAACCGGACCAATTGCTGTCATGTACTCACGTCGAATCAGCGACAGCCCGTCGCCGGCAAGGTGCAGTTGCTCGGCGAGCAACTCTTGCAGATGCGCCTCAACGCCATCCTTGATCAGGCCGGGGTCGTGCCCCAAATCATGCTCGAGTTCGGCAACAATCTCGTGTATCGAGATCTGCAGCGTGTCTTCGGTCTTTGCTTGGTGCACCCGCCATACCTCGATCACGCCGTATTCGGCAGCCTCAGGCGCGGGTTCTTCGATGACGATGCTGCAGGGTGGGTTCATCCAGTTGAGGGGTTTGTATGAACCCGAATCTGAGTGCACCAGAATCGAACCGTCGTTTTTGAGCACCAGCAATCGGGTTGCCAACGGCAGGTGAGCTGACAACCGGCCAGCATAATCAACAGCGCAGCGCGCGATAACCAAACGCATTACTTGATGGACTTCTCGAGTTTCTGAATGCGTGAAAGCATTTCTTCCATGGCTTCGTCTTGAGCGGCCAAGTGGCGCTGAATCTCGCGTGCTTCGTGCAAAATCGCGGTGGCATCGCGATAGGTTGCTAGCGCTCGATCGTCTGAGGCTTTGGCCTGAATGTTTTGCCCCACGATGATGATTGGCAACAGCACCAGCTGCAAGAAGGTTTGGGCGACCCAGGCCACAATCACAATCACATTGCCCGAAGCCAAAGCTGCCGGCAAGCTCACGAGCGAAAGACCGAAGAACGCGTATGCCGCCCACATGGTGCCGACGCTTCTGGTGATGCCGAGTCCGATGCGTTCGTTGAGGGTGAGCTTCTCTTTGGATGCCTTGTGGCGCTTTGAGACGGCTGGGCCTGTGGCTTCGCGTGCTTCTGTGTCTGGGTGTGAAACGTATTCGAACTTCGGCATGCCTATAGCCTACGCAATAGAGAAAAAGAGAACCCCCAGACCGAAGTCTGGGGGTTCCCGATTTGAAGGTTAGTTGACTAACTTTCCGTTTGGATTACCTTACTTGGTGATCTTTACGGTGATGTCGTCAACGATCACGCCACCAATGATGAGCTTGATGTTGTGGGTACCCTTCTTCAGGTTGAACTGCAGGTTGAGCTCTGCGTCACCAGTCTGAACGAAGTTGTACTTGCGTACACCGTCCAGAAGGAAAGCAACGCGCTTGCCCTTTGCCATGCTCCAGGTAACCGATGCACGCTTGCCGTTTAGAACGTCAATGTAGCCGTCGGTCTGACCGAAGGTAACAGTCTTAGCAACTGCGGTTACGTTGGTGCTGGTTGCGCTGTCGTTGTCCGAGAAGGTGATGACTGCGTCACCCAGGTCGTTGATGCCTGCGGTTAGCTTGACAGTTGCCTTACCGTTTGCGTCGGTGGTTACGTTAGCCGAGAAGCCGCCGTTGACCGAAGCTACACCAGCAACCGAAGCGGTAGCTTCGAAGCCAGCAACTGGGTTACCCCACTTGTCGGTT
>CAZXFZ010000118.1:0-3483 GCA_964640285.1 uncultured Rhodoluna sp. | reverse complement strand
CGCTGGTCAACCACCGCGCGATACCCCTTGATGACTCCCCTGGCCTCGAGCTTCTTGATTCGCTGATGCAGCGTCGAGCTTGGCACTCCCAGCAATTCAGACAGGTCGGTCAGCGAAGCGCTCGAATCCTTGGCGAGCTGCTCGATGATCCTGCGATCTAGCGATTCCATGTCGAAAGTATGCCAGTTGCCGACGACTAGGCCGTGATGCCCTTGGTTGACGCGATGACGTCAGCGAGCTTGCGGTTGAGGGTTTCATAGAAGACGTTGAGCGGAAACTCGTCATCCAGAATCAAATTGACCAGACCCTTGAGTTCACCATCGGTCGGCAGGTGCTCGACGCCCTTGGCCCAGGTCGATGCTGGATGCGGCTGCACGAGCGAGGTGACAAACTCGTAGGCCGAGATCCACTGCGCCAATCGTGAGCGGTTGATGCCGCCGTGATACAGCTCTTCAACCTGCTCGCACAGAACGACGACTTCGCGCGTGACGGCATCCCAGTCGAATGCGAGTCGATTGTCTGTCCAGTGCAAGGCACCGGTCTTGTGCAGGTGAGCAAAAATGATTTGTCCGCCTAGGCCGTCATAGTTGCGAACGCGTCCGCCAGTGATTGGAAAACGGAACAGCCGGTCGAACAGGATTGCGTAGCGCATGTACTTTGCTCGGGGGTCGCCCTCGGCCTCGAGAGTCAAAGTCTCGCGGAAGGTCGAGAGGTCGCAGCGCAACTCTTCGAGCGCGTACATCCAGAATGGCATGCGCTGTTTGATCATGAATGGGTCGAACGGCAAATCGCCGCGCGAGTGCGTGCGGTCGTGGATTAGATCCCACAGCACAAAGGTTTCTTGAGCCAAATCCTGGTCGTTGATGAGGCGCTCTGCGTCTGCTGGCAGCGGCAGGTAAAGCAGCTCTTTTGCCGCTTGGCTGACCTTGCGGAATCTCGCAGCCTCGCGGTCGCAGAAGATTCCACCCCAGTAATAGGTGGCAACAGATCGAGTGGCGACGGTCTCAGGAAAGAACACCGCCGAGTTGGTGTCGTAGCCCGAGGTGAAGGCCAAGAACTCAATCGGAATGAATGCCGGGTTGTTGTACTTCTGCTCTTTTTCGGCGAGCCAGTCTGGCCAGAAGGTGTTGGTGATCACGGCTTCGAGATTGCGGTTCGGGTTGCCGTTTTGGGTATACATCGAGAACACCGCGAGGTGCTGAACGTTGTTCTTGCGGTGCTGATCGGGGCGGAACAGCTCGAGTGAATCATAGAAGTCGGGCACTCCAAAGCCACCGGCTCGCCAGTTGTTCAGGTCTTTCTTGACCGCCTCAAAATAGGCAGTTTGGTGCTCGAATTTGTCACTCAGCGCGTCGATTGATTCGAGGATGCCATCGAGCAACCGACTTGCCTCTTCGTGTGAGTGCTCAGCGCTATCGATCGAGCCATCCTTGGCCTGCATCGGTCGCATCTGCTCGATGGTTTCGGCCAACTTAAGCCAGTTTGAATCGGTCTGGGCCCAAGTGGCCGGGCGCTTGAGGTTTGACTTGGCTGCCGACTTTGCGTTTGCCAGCCAACCTGCGATGTTCAGCCAGAGCTGGCGGTTGTCGCAGTCGTCGATCGAGTCGTCGCCAAAAATATCTGAGTCGGCCAAAACGACCACTCGACCTTGGCCGTGCTTCACCGCAACAGCAAGCGGTGCGTTCGCCGGCAGCGCCCGCTCACCCGAACGCATGAAAACTTCGGCCTTAGCCGCTGAATCGACACTCAAAACACCTGAGCGATACAGTGCGGCCGAATCGACCCGGAAGGCAAAGTCAGACTCGACCAGTCGCTCGAACGAACCAAGGACCCATGTCGGCACATCCTTGAAGCTGTGCTCTGGGTCTTGAACGGTTGCGTTCTCGATCTTCACGCCAAAGCGCGCAGCGAGCTCGGCGAAGTTGTTGCCATACTTGGGCTGCTCTGTTTCGGCGAGCAGCAGCAGCGATCCACCAGCTGCAACAAACGCCTCGATGGCATCTAGCTCGGCAGGGGTGAGAACCGGTGAACCGACTCCGGTGGTTTGTTCCCACTCGGGGGTCGAGGCGTGCGGAATAACCAGAATGTCAGTCTTCGAAAGCGCGGTTTCGGTGAACAGGTCGGCTTCGTGCAGCGCAATCTCGAATCCATTGTTGGATGCCGCCTCGGCCATCTTGCCGTAACTCGCATCAGCCGGGTTTGCCGGGTTCATGGTTGCGGCAACCTCTGGTCGCACAGCCCATGCTTGGTTGTGAGCCTGGTCGATAAGGATGCGGGCGATTTTCTGCATGATTACCTCTATTTGCGGATTTCAATTGCTACAAAACTCAAGTTTATGAGAAAAAATCCGTGTTTTTTAGGTTTTCTGCGTAAATTCTTCTCTATTTGCTACCAGTTCAAGGATGCGCAACCCTCTAGCTGATCTTTCGCGTCAGATAGACTTGTGCGGTTGCCGAAAGGCATCAGGAGAATTCGCCTAGTGGCCTATGGCGCGCGCTTGGAAAGCGCGTTGGGTGCAAGCCCTCGGGGGTTCGAATCCCCCATTCTCCGCAAACAAATCAACCCCCTTACAGGGGGTTTCTTTGTTTGCCGGGTATTTAGAGATGTGGATTCGAACGTTCGCTGGTTCCTGAATCGCGTTGCGATTTAGGGCCATTCTCCGCTTACGACACCCCTAATTTTCACTAGTGGCATTTCGGCCATCGAGCTAAATGTTTCAAAGTTGGAATCACAAGGAATACCCGTGCTGAATGCAACACAGCAAGGATTCACCTATATCCGATCTGCACAAAATCGGTAAATGGACACTAGGCGAATTACTTGTCACCGAGTTCGGCGATTGCCTTAGCGATGCGGCGAGCACGTGTGTCATCAGCTTTTGCATCGCGAATTGCTCGCGCATACTCTTTGCGAGCCGAGTAGCTCAGAGCATCGAAACGCTCGCGAAGGTTGGCCGTCGCCAAGGCATCCTCAAAATCAGGATGCAGCTCGACTTTTCGATAACCAGAATCCAGCTCGAGGGTGACGGTGATTCTGTCGCCACCTGATACGCCAGCCGCTGTGCGCTCCGCGCTTGGAAAAACCACTCGGCACTCGCCGTTCACTGCCGTGGCAGTGGATCGGTAGCTGTGCCCGTTGACTGAAATAACGAGAGGCGCTCGGCGATTAGCGTCGAGCTTGACCAGGATTTCATCTGGTATCGCAATCGACGCATGGTTTCCTGATGGAATAACGGTTGTTTCGTAAGTTACGGACATTCCCGCAGTCTATGCCTTCGCTTAGCTCAATAATCAAGGAATGTTGCAGGCAAGATTTCCATTTACCTATACGACCCCTGCTGACGCACCAAGAGGAATCATGGAAATCACTTTTAACTCGGATCAAGCCGCGAACACCGCCAAGAAACTGGTCTCGGGACTTGGAGCAGTTCTTTCTGAGGTTGCTTCGGAGGCGCCGAAGGTTTTCAAGCGGGACGAAAAGACC
>CAZXFZ010000117.1:0-3504 GCA_964640285.1 uncultured Rhodoluna sp. | reverse complement strand
TAAGTACGCACGCTAAATTGCCTTCTACTTCTATGTCGGATTGAAATGAATCCGCGACAGAAGATCGACTTCTAGGGATTCAAGCTTTCACATTGGCGCTACTGCCAATACCAAAGGTCAAGTCTAGCCCGAACTAGGCTCGCTGGTCAAACCCTAATTTGAATCCAGACTCCGCATATTTCGGGCTTTTTCAGCCTGAGTCGCCAAATCCGAATCTGCCGGGTATCCGATCTCGAGCAGCGTCAGCCCGTGCGGAGCAACAACCTTGAATGATTCAGTGCGGGATGCGCGATCAAGCACATGCTTTACGTCATCCGCAGTCGCCCTCCCCTCACCGACTGCTACGAGTGCGCCGACGATCGAGCGAACCATGTTGTGACAAAACGCGTCGGCCAACAGCTCGATCTCGATCACTCCGCCATCGGCCTGGTTGCGACTCACAATGACTTCGCGCAGCTCTCGAATGGTGGTTGCATCGGGCCTAGCTCGGCAGAAACTGGCGAAATCGTTTAGCCCCAGCAAACCAAGGGCCGCCACCTGCATGGCCAAGGTATCGAGCTCGGCATCCACCCACAGTGTGTATCGCGACTGGAGCGGGTTTTTGGTCACGTTGGCATCGGCAATTCGGTAGCGATAGCGCCGATGGATGGCCGAAAATCGCGCATCAAAACCCTCAGGAGCGATGGTGACCGAATGGATGCGAACATCGCTCGGCAACAAGCTGTTCAGTCGGTTGGCGAGGTAGCTCGGGTTCTCGAGAGCGGGCAGAGACCTGCCCAGGCGCTCGAGTTGCGGGTCACTCAGCTCGAAGTGCGCCTGCTGGTTGAGCGCGTGCACACCGGCATCGGTTCGTCCGGCAACGCGAATACCGAAGTCGTCCTCGCTCTCGCCGAAGATGACCGCCATCGCCTCGAGAAGAACCCCTTGCACGGTTCTCAGCTCTGGCTGTTTGGCCCATCCAAAAAAGTCCGTTCCGTCATAAGAAAAAACAGTGCGGAATCGGGTTAAACGAACGAGCCCGTCATCCTGATGGGTGACGGGCTCGTTCATTTGAATCTAGAGCTGGGCTAAGGCTTAGGCCTCAGTTGCCTCGCCTGCCTCAGCGGCCTCTTCGGCTGCTGGAGCTTCGGCCTCTGCTGCTGCCTCTGCAGGCGCTTCAGCTGCTGGCGCCTCTGCGGCCTCAACTACCTCAGCTGCCTCTACTGCCTCAGCTTCGACAACTGCATCCTCGATAACCTCGTCGGCTACAACTGCAGCAGCGACAGCACCGGTTGCCTTGACAGCGTTAACCAGCTTTGGCTTCTTGGTTGCGTTCTTTGGCGATACCGGCTCAAGAACGAGCTCAATGCGAGCCAAAGGAGCGTTGTCACCCTTGCGGTAGCCGAGCTTGGTGATGCGGGTGTAGCCACCCTCACGCTCTGCAACCTGAGGTGCGATGCTGGTGAACAGCTCGTGCACAACTGACTTGTCAGTGATCTGAGCAAGCACGCGACGGCGAGCGTGAAGGTCGCCGCGCTTTGCGAAGCTGACCAGACGCTCAGCCACTGGACGAAGGCGCTTTGCCTTGGTCTCGGTGGTGGTGATTGCGCCGTGCTTGAACAGTGAAGTGGCCAGGTTGCGAAGCATCAGACGCTCGTGCGCTGGTCCGCCACCCAGACGTGGTCCCTTAGTTGGGGTAGGCATTGTGTTCTCCTCTTAGTTTTCTGGTGGCAGACCTTTAGGCCTGGTCGTCGTCGAAGTTTGCGCTGAAGTAGGCAGCGTCAAAGCCTGGAACCGAGTCCTTGAACTTGAGTCCCATTGAGTGCAGCTTGTCGCGCACCTCATCGACCGACTTGCTGCCGAAGTTGCGGATGTTCATCAGCTGGTCTTCCGAAAGCGCAATTAGCTCGCTGACGGTGTTGATGCCCTCACGCTTTAGGCAGTTGTATGAACGGACGGTAAGGTCGAGTTCTTCAATTGCCATGGCTAGCTCTGGAGCGAGGCCTGCCTCGACCGGAGCTGGGCCGATCTCGATACCCTCGGCCGAAGCGTTGAGCTCCTTGGCCAGACCGAACAGCTCGACCAGTGTCGAACCGGCCGATGCAACGGCGTCGCGTGGACTCATCGAAGGCTTGGTCTCAACATCAACGATCAGCTTGTCAAAGTTGGTGAACTCACCCGCACGGGTTGCCTCGACGCGGTATGCGACGCGAAGCACTGGCGAGTAGATCGAGTCAACTGGGATGACGTCGATGTCGCGCTCGCCTGCACCGTTCTGCGATGCCTGAACGTATCCACGGCCGCGCTCGATGGTGAGCTCAACTTCGAACTTAGCCTTCGAGTTGATGGTTGCAATAACTAGCTCTGGGTTGTGAACCTCAACACCGGCAGGAACCTGGATGTCTGCTGCGGTAACAACGCCAGCGGTCTGCTTGCGAAGGTGAGCAACAACAGGCTCGTCGTTCTCTGACGAGACAACCAGCTGCTTGATGTTCAGGATGATGTCGGTGACGTCTTCGGTGACGCCTTCGATGGTGCTGAATTCGTGACGAACACCTGCGAAGCGAACGTTGGTGACTGCGGCACCAGGGATCGATGAGAGCAGGGTGCGACGGAGTGAGTTTCCGAGGGTGTAACCGAAACCTGGCTCTAGTGGCTCAAGTGAGAACACTGAGCGAGTAGGCGACTTTACATCTTCGTGAAGGGTTGGGCGCTGTGCAATGAGCACGTTTGTTCCTTTCAGCTGGGCATCCACTATTTGATGACCATTTGTTCGGTCTGCACAGTGGCCACTGTGCAGGTTGCTGCTGGTGAAGCTGGGGTTGCCTCGGTCGATCGATTACTCAGCCGACCGAGGGCGAAAAACTAGACGCGGCGACGCTTTGGAGGGCGGCATCCGTTGTGTGCCTGAGGAGTCACGTCTGAGATCGAACCGACCTCTAGACCTGCTGCCTGAAGCGAACGGATTGCGGTCTCGCGACCTGAGCCTGGGCCCTTGACGAAAACGTCAACCTTCTTGAGGCCGTGCTCCTGAGCCTTGCGAGCTGCCGACTCTGCTGCGAGCTGAGCTGCGAACGGAGTTGACTTGCGCGAACCCTTGAAGCCAACGTCACCCGATGATGACCACGAGATTACGGCGCCGGTAGCGTCGGTGATCGAGACGAGGGTGTTGTGGAAGGTGCTCTTGATGTGAGCCTGGCCTACGGTTACGTGCTTCTTTTCTTTGCGACGTGGCTTGCGAGCTGCTGCGCCGGCCTTTGCCTTAGGTGCTGCCATTAGATTCTCCTAATACTTTCTTGAGGGCTGCCGCGATTACTTGCGGGCTGCCTTCTTCTTGCCGGCTACGGTGCGCTTTGGTCCCTTGCGGGTGCGGGCGTTGGTCTTGGTGCGCTGACCGCGTACTGGAAGACCCTTGCGGTGGCGAATACCCTCGTATGAACCGATTTCGACCTTGCGGCGGATGTCGGCGGCAACGTCACGGCGGAGGTCACCCTCAACCTTGAAGGTGCCTTCGATGAAGTCACG
>CAZXFZ010000116.1:2355-3528 GCA_964640285.1 uncultured Rhodoluna sp. | reverse complement strand
GTTACGTTCGCGGTCGAAGTGGTGACTCGATTGCCCTGGGCATCACGAATTTCAACAACCGGCTGCGTCGTGAAGTCTGTGCGGTTGACGAAACCAGCAGCCTGAGTGGTAATCGCGATTTGGGTTGGGGTACCCGGAGTCAAAGACAACGACTGTGTGGCCGAGGTTAGACCTGACGAAGTGTAAGTCAAGGTGCGAGTGCCTGAGGATGCCGCCAGCGAGAGACCGCTGAAACTGGCCTGACCAGAAACGGCAGCCACAGTTGTGGTGCCAGACAGTGTGCCCGAGTCTGAGGCAACAGTGATGGATGCGGTTGAGCTCGTTACCTGGTTGCCCGCCGAGTCCTGGATCTCGATCACCGGCTGGGTCGACCAGACCGCACCGCTTGAAGCACCCGCAGCTGGGGTGAGTACGGCTAGTTTGGTCGCAGCACCGAAGCCGAGGTTCACGAACTCAGTGGTGGTGAAGGTTGCTCCGGTTGCAGTCAGGCTTCGAATGCCCACGGTTCCAGTCAGTTTGACGCCCTTGCCCACGAAGTCGGCCACACCGGCTACCGCATTCATGGTCACGGTTCCGCCGATGGTCGCATCCGAAGATGACAGAGTGATGGACGCGGTCGAACTGGTAACAGTATTTCCGTCAATGTCTTGAACCGTAACCACTGGCTGGGTCGCGAATACTGCGTCGGATGCCGCCGATGCAGGTGCCGCCAGCGAGAGCTTATTGGCAGCGCCAAAGGTCAGAGTGAAGTTTTGGGTAGCGCTGGTCAAACCAGTGGATGCGAAGGTCAGAGTCTTCGAACCGACCAGGCCGGTCTTGCCCAGACCCGAGAAGGTTGCTACACCATTCACTGCAGCAACCGTCGTGGTGCCAGTGAGCGTGCCCGAAGAAATCGAAACCGTGACGTTTGCAGTCGAAGTGGTGACTCGGTTGCCCTGGGCATCCTGAATCTCGACAACCGGCTGAGTGGTGAAGTCGGCGCGGTTCACAAAGCCTGCTGCCTGGGTAGTGATTGCCAGCTGAGCTGGGGTGCCGGGGTCAAGCACGATTGACTGGCTTGCCGAGGTCAAGCCGGCTGATGTGTAAGTCAGGGTGCGCGTGCCCGAAGCGGCCGCGAGCGAGAGGCCGCTGAAAGTGACGCGACCCGAGCTGGCGTTTAGAGAAGCAGTGCCC
>CAZXFZ010000116.1:0-2345 GCA_964640285.1 uncultured Rhodoluna sp. | reverse complement strand
AATCAGCGGCAACGGCGATCGTGGCAGACGAAGTCGTGACTCGGTTGTTTCCGGAGTCCTGAACCTCGATGACCGGCTGGGTTGACCAGACCGCACCGCTTGAAGCACCCGCGGCAGGAGTGATAATCGCAAGTTTGGTGGCGGCACCGACCGCGAGTGTGAAGGATGCCGACTTGGTTATAGTGCGACTATCGGCGGTCACAACAGTTGCGGTGAGCGTGTTGGTGCCAGCGGTTCCAACTGGGATTATGCCTTCGCCGGTGAATACAACTCGACCAGAACCACTCACGGCAGCCTTGGTCAACTTGTTTACTGGGGTCAGGCTCGCCAAATCGCTGCTCGATAGTACCGCGGTGGCAGTTGCGTCTGCGCCCGAGAGAATCGGGTTCGCATCCTGATCGACCAGTTCGACACGAAGGCCGTTGGTCCACGCCACACCGTTGGTTTGAGTGGCTGTCTCTATCCAAACGTTGATGTCGAATATCGGACCGTGGATCACCGAGTCGGTCTGGGTAACGCTGGTCAAACCTGATGATGCGAAGGTAACTGTGATGTTTCCGACCAAGCCCCGAGTTTGCAGATCAGTGAAGGTTGCGCGACCGTTGACGGCGTTGATCGTGGTCGTGCCACCAAGGGTCATCGCACCACCAGTGCTGCTGACCGAAGCTGAAACCGCAGCGGTTGAGCTGGTGCGGTTGCCACCGGCATCCACAATGTCAATCACCGGTTGGGTGGTGAAGTTGACCCGGTTCGAGACCGCATCCAACGCGGTTACAGTTGCCAGGCGTGACGGCGCTCCAACACCTAGGGTCACTGAACCGGTGGTCGAAATCGAAGATGGCGATGCGATGGATGCTGTGATCGTTCGAGAGCCGATTGTGGTGACGAGCTTGATGTCACTGAAGGTGGCAACACCTGCCACGGCTTGAGCAGTCAGAGTGCCCGCGAGACCGGTGGCCGAGAGCGTGACGGTGGAGTTGTTGCCTGCACCCGAGGTGACCACGTTGTCTTGCGCGTCATAAATAGTTACTACCGGCTGTTGCGCAAACAACACATCAACCGTTGCGGTCGAACTCATCGATAGCGCCAGACGAGCCGGAGCGCCGTTCGCCAACTGAATGAACTGGCTGGTTCCAGTTAACCCGGTTGCCGAGAACATTAGTTGGTGTTGACCCACTGTGCCTGTCAGTCGAAGATTTGTGAAGGTCGCGACACCGCTCGAAACCGCAATGGTGGTGGTGCCTGCGAGTGTGGCGGTCTGCGAAGGAGTCGAAGCAACCACGTTTGCAGATGCATCAGTCACCAGGTTGCCGGCCGAGTCGAGCACTCGGATCACCGGTTGCGTGGTGAACGCGGTGCCGCTGGTGGCGCCGGCTGCAGAGGTTGACAGGCTGAGTGTTGCCGCCGAACCAAATCCGATGGTGATTCCACTTTGCGCCACCGACAAAGTTGTGCCGTTGTAGGTTGCCGAGAAGGTGATTTCGTAGGTGCCCGAGACGAGTCCCGAAATACCGAGGTTTGTGAAGGTAGCGACCGAGTTGACTGCGTTGACCGATGTGGTGCCAACCAGCGAACCGGTTCCGCTGGTCAGTGCTGCCGAAACCGTCAGCGAGTTTCCGGGTGAAACCTGAACCAGGTTGCCACCGACATCGCGAATCTGGATGACTGGCTGAGTGGTGAATGCAAGGCCCGACTTTCCGCCAGCGGCCTGGGTGCCAATGGTCAGCGAACTTGGGTCGCCTGCCTGAACGTTGTACGAGCCTGTGGTCTGGGCTGGTGCCACTGAGGCGTTGGTTACGTCCGCGTTGAGAACCAGAGCGAACTGAAGTGTGAATGTTCCGGTTCCGCCCGAGACACTTAGGTCGCTGAAGGTGGCAGATCCGCCGGTTGCTAGGCGACGCGTGGTGCCCGAAAGAACTGGGGTTCCGGAGGTGTTGCTCGATGATGCGATTGTTGCGAGAACCGCATAGGTGCTGGCGTTGGAGTTGGCCGCAGCCAGCGAGTTGCCGTAGCTGTCTTTCAAGGTCACGACAGGTGGCGGGTTGAACGTCACTGCCATGAAGGCATCCTGAACTTGAACAGTTGGCACCTGGCTCAAACTGATGCTTGAAACCACGCCGAAGTTTGCAGCGATACCATCAACGGTTCCGGTGGTGTAGGTGCCGGTTGGCTGGTTGAAGGATGCGCCAGCGCCGCCCGCGTTCAGAGCCAAGAAACCGGTCACCGCGTTCGAGCCACCGAGGCTAATCGTGCCGCCGACCGCGATACCCAGGTTAGGTGCCGATAGGTATCCCGAGTTGGTGTTGGTCACATTTCCGGTTCCGCGAATCGCGAGGTTGCTGACC
>CAZXFZ010000115.1:0-3533 GCA_964640285.1 uncultured Rhodoluna sp. | reverse complement strand
TCGGCCGAGGTCCACCGTTCCGGTGTGTGGGGCGTGTACGAGTTCTACGAGGAGCGAACGATGGTGTACCTGCAGGTCTGCACCACCGACCCGCGCGAGATGGCCTGCGACAATCGCCACATGAGGATACAGCCATGATTCCGGAGCAGATCTTCGACCGTCTCCTCGAGAGACACCCATACCTCAGGCTCGCGCGAGATGCAGACACGCTGAGGTTCGGTCCCAACGCCACGCTATCTGCCATCGGCCATCCAGAGAACTGCGAGGTGGTGGTCGTTCTGTACTCCACCGGGATCTCCTGTCGCGTATACGTCGGCGGCGCTGTTCACCACCCGAACGGAGCCTTCGTCCTCGGTCGCCTCGGCAAGATGCATGCCACCAGCGAGTTCGCGACAGAGGACAGCATCGCCAGACATCGGCTCCAGCGCATCGGCACAGCCATCCCTGGCTGGGACCTGCCCGGCCTCCGCTGGCGCATGAGCGCCTCCGCGCCGATGTCCTCGACCGCCGTGCCCTTCCTCGGCCGCATCGACCAGTATCTCGTGTGCGAGAGCCCCATCACCCACATGATCTCCGAGCGCCGCACCCTCGCTCAGTACACCGCCGCCGAGGGCGACGGACTCGTTGTAATCGCGCACTTCTAGATTAGGTCGATGACTGAACTAACAGCGGCGGGGGTCAAGCAGGCCCTCGCCGCTTTTTCACGCCCAAAGCGCGCCGAGGACTTGGCTTGGTTCTTCAAGACTCAACCCGGTGGCTACGGTGAAGGTGACCAGTTCATCGGAGCCACAGTGCCCGAGTCGCGTTCGGTGGCAGCAACTTTTCGCGACTTGCCTGCACCCGAGATTTATGAGCTGGCGCAATCACCGATTCACGAGCATCGACACTGCGCTCTAGTGATTTTGGTGAATCAGTTCAAGAGGGCCAAGACGCCGGCAGCGCGAGACGAACTTTTTGCTCTCTTTATGCGACTTTTGGATGACGGGCGGGTCAACAACTGGGATTTGATAGATACGGCTGCGCCGTACCTCGGCGAATGGTTGATCGACCAGGCCCACGCCGTTTTTCTGCGCGACTTAGCTCTGCACCAAGACCTCTGGCACCGACGTGCATCTATCATTTTCACGTTCGCGTTTATTCGCGCAGGCAAACTGAAACCGACCTGGCAGATCGCCAAACTCTTGCTCAACGACAAGCACGATCTGATGCACAAAGCAGTTGGCTGGATGCTGCGCGAAGCAGGCAAAAAGAACCTCGAAGAATTGCGCGATTTCTTGGCTGAGCACTCGCACGAGATGCCACGCACAATGCTGCGCTATTCAATCGAGAAACTTGACCCCGAAGAGCGCCAACACTGGATGCGTCAGCGCGCGACACGGTATTCAAGGTGATGTTCGGCTAGCCGAAGATTCAGCGATACAGAGCTTGGCTCATAGCGTAATTTGGGACACGAACCTGCGATTGCAGGAATCCTTAGCAAACTCTCACCTAGGGGAAAAATGCTCTTCAAAACAATCAAGCAGAACCTTGCCGGTTTTGCCGCTGTGGCACTCGCTCTAACCGGGCTAACGGCCATGGCACCCTCGTCTGCAGCGGTATCCGCTCTAGCCGACACCTCTAGTATGCGATTCGATGTTTCTCGAACGGTCGCTCTCTCAGGTTCCACAGGTACGGTCACTGTTACCGACGGCACTAACCGCGGCCGCGGCCAAATCTCAGCCAACTGGACTATCGACCAGGCGACAGCAAACACATTTGCGGGCAGCTCAATGAGCGGCACCGTCTCGGTGACCGGACCAAGCGGACCAATCGACCTGCAGCAGGTTGGCTTCTACCAGCAGTTCATCATCTACACTTCGCAAAACGTAATCCAGCAGGGGCCACCGAACTCCATCGCTGGTGCGGTGTGGCCCGCTGGTGCAAATGCTGTTAGCACTTCAATCCTCCTGAACCTCTACATCAACAGCGACACCTTCAGTTTCGCTCCTGGCAACTACACCATCACCTACACACTCAAGAAAGACGGAGTCACCGTTCCATTGAGTGCGGGTGTTGCACTCTCGAACCCACGTTTCGAGTACTACGTGCCGGGCAGAACGCTGGCGGCTCTCGAGAGTGGAACAAACGTATGGAACTCAGGCTTCGTTTGCGTTGATATGACTCAGGTTGCCGCGAACGACGTGCTTACCGTCGAGAGCGATTTGAACGGCGTTGTTGGCACTTCGGGTGTAACTCTTGACTGGTTCCGTGGCGGTGACGCGTTCACCGGTATCGCCTACGGCAACAACCGCGCTGTATCCACGCAGGACATCAGCTCAGGTCTGCTTGCCGTCAAAGTGAGAAGCGATCTCAGCTCGGTCACTGCGGGTCAGGCTGTCGCGATGGGAATTAACATCAAGAAGGCTAACGGTACCGACGTGTCGGTCTCTTGTGGCCCATCGGTTACCCCTGCAACGCCAACGGCAACCGCGTCAGGAAGCTCGGTCACTGTTACCCCTGCTGCCGCTACCCCGGCAGGATTGCGCCTTTCGTGCCAGCTGATTAACTCGAGCAACGTCGTGGTCAGCACAGCCACTACGAGCTCTTCTACTTGCATGCTAAGCACGCAGATCTCTGGCACTTACACCACCAAGCTTGCTTACGCACAATACGGGGTTGCTGGAACTTACTCATCGGCCAGTAACTCTGTCTCAGTTACCCTCGGTGGCGGTGGCGGCGGAGGTTTCCCGATGTGTGGCGCTGCCTTCACATCGATTCACGCCACGACTAGTGTGCTTACCCCTAGCAACTCTTACAGCACCTATTTCAACAACAACCCGAACCTAACCAACTGCACCTCCAACCAGCTTTCTGGTGGCGGTAGCAGGATTACCCTGAATGGAAACGTAATTGGCACGCCATTCTTTAACGCATCCGTTGGCTTCATAACCAACTCGACCCCGCGCACCTTGGCGCAGTTGTTGGCCAACCCGAACCTGACAGGTATCACCGTTCAAGATGGTGATGTCTATACCGTGAGCTACTATCAGGGTCTCACTGCGATACCGACTGCTAACGACGTTCCTTTCACCTCGTTCTCGTTGACTTTGTACCCCTCAGGGAATGCCCAAAACAACGTCACCCCTTCGGTGAGTGTTGTTCCTACCAACATTCCTTTGGTACGCCCGAATGTTGCTTTGAGTCAGCCGGTTCGTGCTGGTGGAACTCTGGTTATTGATGCAGCTAATGCTGCTTCGGTGAGCGAGATCAAGATTGGCGGCGTGGCTGCCAAGCTCGAGAAGGTATCCGCTGGTGTTGAGATTCTGGTGCCAACCGGATTAACTCCAGGCGCTAAGGACTTGTTCATCAAGACTGACACTGGTTCGACTCTTCACATTGGTGCAATCAAGATTGCCGATCCAATCGTTGAGGCTGCGAAGTTGGCTTACGCGAAGGCAGCATCGACTGTCGCATTCCGTGCACCGATTGACCAGACCGTTGTTGGAGCACGCCCTTCAACAAAGCAGGTGGCTGAGGCTCGTGCTCACGCAGCT
>CAZXFZ010000114.1:2552-3564 GCA_964640285.1 uncultured Rhodoluna sp. | reverse complement strand
CTCGCCACAGAGAAACAATCTGGTTGATAACCTCGCTGAAATCCTCTTGTTCGCTGAACGACAAATCGAGCTTGTCGAGCGCGGCGGTGATATCGCTCTCTGCCTCAGCAACCAATTCGGGAGTCACTTCTTTGGCTGAACTGATTTTGATGCTGGCGGCATAGAGCGCGGTCTGCACAGGGCCATGCAGAACGCTAGCCATTTTTCTGTTGTTGAGCCAAATCTCTTGGCGCAACCTAGAGACGAGCAGCTCTGTGGACGCGATCACCGTCTTCAATTCAGCGACCGCCTCGCCGCGAGCAGTTTGCACCCCCTGCCCCAGCGCCAGACTTACTCCAAAAACCATCCCGAAAAGCAAGATGTTTTGAGTTTCAACTTGAGAGAACGGAATCCTGATCACTTGAGCCAGTGCCAAGACGAGCACCTCAACCAGCACGAAGGCGAGCACCACTAAAAACGCTGCGTGGATGATGGCAAGGCGCACGGCCGCGAGCAGGGATTTGAAGATTTGCAGCACCAGCAGGGCAACCAAACCGTGAAGAATTCCAGCAGCGAACCCCTCAAACCCTGGCTTGAGGGCCAGCGCTGCCGGAAAAGCCGTGATCGAAATCAGCAGTGCGCTCAGCTGCGGCAAAAACAGCCGAGAGGCGTCGATTTTATGCATCGGTGAGATGGCCGGAACAAGTGCGTGAACCTTGGCCGAGGCCGGACTCAGAACTGGCTGCTCGGTTGCTGCAATAAAGTGGCTCAGCGGGCGCACGACTTCATCCACGGTTATAGTGAGGGTCTCGATAACCGAAGTACTGTCACTGGCATTTTTCAACTGTTGCCGAACTGAGCTGATAGCAGGAGCAAGGATGCCTCGAACGCGTCCCACCAACTCGGCCCGCTGCGTTTCAATCTGCTGGCGCATGGTTTGCTGAAGTTCTGCAAGCTGCTGACGTTGGGCGATTAGGCGAGCATTCTCTGTCAAATTGCGCTCAAAGTTGATGCCCAAGATGACGCAGATTCC
>CAZXFZ010000114.1:0-2542 GCA_964640285.1 uncultured Rhodoluna sp. | reverse complement strand
ATCAAGCGCCAGGTCAAATCTTGAGCCGGAATCAAATCGAGGCTCACACCGAGCGAGTGAATCACTATCGCCCGAACCAGACCAATCAAACCGAAGTAGCCCTGCACGAAAATTGGGTGTTCCCCGAATCTCGGCACAAGTCGCCTGTAAACAGCGCCCCCAAGAAAAAACATGATGACCGCTGCGGCGTATCCGACTAGTCCGAGCAGCAGCCAAAGAGCATCGTTGCCGCCAAATCGAGTTCGGTCGAAAACCAATGTGCTCAACAGTGCGGGTATGGCATAAATGGTTATCGCGGTGCGGTTGAATCCTTCGAGTGAACCAATTCCGCCATAGAGTCGATGAGCATTCACCCGGGTTCCGGGTTCGCTCAGCACCTGATTGAACCTAGACATTAGCGTCGGTCCTAGCCAATCTGATACTGATCTTGAGATGTTGCCTGCAGGTAGCGGCGGCTTGCCTCGACTCGGGCGTTTCCCTCTGCGCTTGGGTCAATCTCGAGCGCGTCAAAAATTCGACTAATGATGCCCTCCACCGCTCGAACAGTGGTTCCACGCACCTCAGCGATCTGAGCATTCGAAAGCCCGTCAGACAGCATCTTGAGCACGCCAATCTGCTTTCTCGAGAGTTTGCCGAGCGGGCGATTAGCGGCAAGGTCGTGTCTAAAACTAGCGTCCGACGAGTCCTTGAGGACCGCCTCGAGCGCATCCACCAATTCGGTCGCGTCGGTCAGCTGTGACTTGCGCAAATAACCTACGTTTTTGCCAGTCGAAATTCGGTCACGGCCAGCAAATCGAGGGTCAGGAAGATTGGTCAAATAAACGACGCCAAGGTCGTATGCCTCTTGCTCTAACGACTCAACCAAATCAAAACCGGTTGGACCCGGGCCTAACTCGATGTCGACAACAATCGCGTCAGGGTCAACCGCCGCGATAGCGCGACGGGCATCCGATGCGTTTGCCGCTGTGGTAACCGCGAAACCCTTAGCCTCAAGCGCTTTGGCAAGAAGGTCGCGCAATAGCGCTTCATTCTCGACAACAACGATCTGTCTGGCAAACATGTTTCTAGTCTGGCAGGACTTTGATGGTTGCCAAAGTCGGGTCGGCAACGAAGGCGATGCGCACTCCGCTGTCTCTGGCAGCGAAAAGCGCATCCAGCGCCGCCTGAGTGATTCGCTCACCAGGGCTTAGCACTGGAACGCCAGGCGGATACGGGCAAATCATCTCGGCGCATACTCGCCCAACTGCCTCTGGCGCAGGCACGATTTCATACGAAGAGAAGAACGCCTCGCGCGGCGAAACCACAACCTCAGGCTCGATCGAAAAGGATGCCTGAACCGAAATCGGACGCAGCTCGCCTCGGTGCCGGTTTACCGACTTGATGATTCTGCGAATCAAATCCTCGATTCGGTCTGGAGTATCGGCAAAAGTGATCATCGGAATGATCATGTCGCGATTCGCCATTTCGACGTCGATGTTGGCAGCCAGCAACTCAGCCTCAACCGCATTTCCATCAGCGCCAATTGAGCTGAGCAGGATAACCATCTTCAGCGGGTCGATGTACTCGCCATCGATAACGTCGATTCCGGCTTCGCGCAGGGCAGCTCGACCGCGCGCGGTGGCCTCGATGACCGGACCAATCAGTTCGTTGCCGTGTCGCTCGAGCAGCGCACGGGCGGCATCAATCGAAGCGAGGATGCGCCCTGACATCGAGGTTGTTTGCGTCGAATCAAACATCTTGTTGAATCGCGCGAGGTCAACGTAGTCGCCCTTCACTAGAACGAACGAGGCCTGCGAGTAACTCGGCAGAGTCTTGTGTGCCGAGGTCACAACGATGTCGGCTCCCTCAGCTAGCGGGTGCTCAGGTAGCTCAGGGTGAAAACCGTAGTGTGCAGCCCAAGCTGCATCCACCACCAGCGGGATGCCATATTCGTGGCACACCTTCGACAGCCTTGGAATGTTTGACATAGTGCCAACGTATGAGGGCTCGCCAATCAGAACGGCCTTGGCATCGGGATGCGCAGCGAGCGTTTCAGCCAGGCGGCTCGAAGGTAGGTACTCGGGCAGGCCGGTGTGCGGATTAATCTCGGGTCTGATCCAGACGGGAATCACGCCCGCATAAACCATGCCGACCAGCACAGACTTGTGCAGAGTTCGCGAAACAATGACCTTGTCGCCTGGGCCAGCAACCGCCATAACGGCTGCGTGGTTTGAACCGCTCGAGCCGTTCACGCCGAAGCGGCAGAGGTCGGCACCCCAAAGCCGAGCAGCCATGGCTTCGGCCTCGATAATCAAGCTCGGAGAAATGCGGTGTGGATGATTGCCTGGCAGAACTGGGATATCGCCATCAACGATTGCGCCGGTTAGATCCGTGCGCCCTTTATGCCCGGGAATCTGAAACGGAGACCGGTCGGTTTCCATATCTCTAATCCAGGCATCCAGCAGTGGTGCTGAGGAGCGCAGACCCATTGGGTCTTTGGTGTCTAGTAGTGTGGCTGCGCCAAACGCGTGCTGTGGCAATATCCCGCCTTACGTTAGGTCTC
>CAZXFZ010000113.1:0-3572 GCA_964640285.1 uncultured Rhodoluna sp. | reverse complement strand
CTTGAAGGCCCACAGAACACTCTCGGTGTATGACTTGTCGAGGGTCTTGTAGTCGTTGTCGAAGTCGACCCAGCGCGCCTGTCGTGTTACGTAAGCCCGCCAATCCTGGGTGTACTTGAGAACCGAAGTCTTGCAGTATGCGTTGAACTTATCGATGCCGTACTTCTCGATTTCTGGGCGACCCGAAATACCAAGCTGGCGCTCGGCCTCAACCTCGGCCGGAAGACCGTGGGTATCCCAACCGAATCGTCGCTCGACGCGGTAGCCCTGCATGGTCTTGAAACGTGGGACGACATCCTTGACGTAACCGGTCAGCAGGTGACCGTAGTGTGGCAGACCGTTGGCGAAGGGTGGGCCGTCATAGAAGACAAACTCGTCAGCGCTCTGGTTCTTGCGCTGATCAATGCTCGCTTGAAAAGTGCTATCTTGCTGCCAGAAAGCCAGAATCTCTTTCTCAATCTCTGGAAAACTTGGGGACGGATTTACGCCCTGAGAATCTGCGGCAGACGTGCCACCAGAGGCTGGATTGTGCTTGGGATACATGTGAGGGCTTTCTGCTTGTCAGCAAAAGGATTTCTGACATCAATGTTAACCTGTTACCACGCCTATTTATGGAGACTTTCAAGTGACTAACACCCAATTTCTAGCTTCTGCATCTGCGCCTGAGAAGGTTGGTGTCGAAGGACTCGAAGACAAATGGAGTCTGCGCTGGGAACAGGACGGCGTCTATCGCTTTAGACGAGAAACTCCGCGCGAAAAGGTCTACTCGATTGACACTCCTCCGCCGACCGTATCCGGTTCGTTGCACGTCGGACACGTCTTCTCATACACCCACACAGACGTCGTAGCTCGCTTCAAGCGGATGTCGGGCTTTGAGGTTTACTACCCGATGGGTTGGGACGATAACGGTCTTCCAACCGAACGTCGAGTGCAGAACTACTTCGGGGTGCGCTGCGACCCGTCGCTGCCATACGTCGAAAACTTTGTTCCTCCGTTCGAGGGTGGAGACAACAAGTCAGCCAAGGCTGCAGATCAAATTCCAATCTCGCGGCGAAACTTCATCGAACTCTGCGAGCGCTTAACCACCGAAGACGAGAAGCAGTTTGAGGCGCTGTGGCGCAAACTCGGTCTGTCAGTCGACTGGTCGCAGACCTATCAGACCATCTCACCCGATGCCCAGGCGGTCTCACAGAAGGCTTTCCTAAACAACCTCAAGCGCGGTGAGGCATACCAGTCGATGGCTCCAACGCTGTGGGATGTAACCTTCCGCACCGCCGTTGCCCAGGCCGAACTCGAAGACAAAGAAATGCCCGGCGCATATCACCGGGTCGGCTTCAACGTTGATGCGCAGCTGTGGGACGGTGGCAAGGTCTTCATCGAGACCACTAGACCCGAGCTCTTGCCGGCATGCGTGGCTCTCGTGGCGCATCCTGACGACGAGCGCTACCAGAAGCTATTTGGCAAGACCGTGCGCACACCACTGTTCGATGTCGAAGTGCCGGTAGTCGCACACCACCTCGCCCAGAAAGATAAGGGCTCGGGCATTGCCATGATCTGCACCTTCGGTGACGTTACCGACGTGATCTGGTGGCGAGAGCTGGACCTCCCCAACCGCGCAATCATCGGTTGGGATGGCCGCATACTGCCTGATGCGCCAGAAGCAATCTCCAGCGCTGAGGGGCTCGAGGCTTATGCGCAGCTGGCTGGCAAGACCGTCTTCTCGGCTAAGCAAACAGTGGTTGAACTGCTGCAGGCGTCGGGCGACATGGTCGGCGACCCTCGCCCAATCACACACCCCGTGAAGTTCTTCGAAAAGGGCGACAAGCCACTCGAAATTGTTTCGACCCGCCAGTGGTACATCCGTAACGGCGGTCGCGATTCGGGCTTGCGGGATCGACTCATCGCCCTCGGCAAAAAACTCAAGTTTCACCCTGACTTCATGCGGGTTCGCTATGAGAACTGGGTAAACGGACTCACGGGCGACTGGCTGATTAGCCGTCAGCGCTTCTTCGGTGTGCCGATTCCGGTCTGGTACGCGCTCGACGAGCACGGCAACCCAGATTTCGACCGCGTGATCACGCCAAACGACGCACAGTTGCCGGTTGACCCGTCAACCGACGTTCCTGCCGGGTATACCGAAGAACAGCGTGGGCAGGCAAATGGCTTCATCGGCGAAGTTGACATCATGGACACCTGGGCAACTTCTTCGCTAACCCCACAGCTAGCAGGAGGTTGGCTGAACGACCCAGAGAAGTTTGCCAAGGTCTTCCCTTATGACCTGCGTCCTCAAGGTCAAGACATCATCCGCACCTGGCTGTTCTCGACTCTTTTACGCTCCGAGCAGGAACACGCAGAGCTGCCTTGGTCTAACGCTGCAATTTCAGGCTGGATCCTCGATCCTGACCGCAAGAAAATGTCAAAGTCCAAGGGCAACGTTGTTGTGCCTGCAGAACCAATTGACAACCACGGAGCGGATGCCGTTCGCTACTGGGCAGCTTCGGCAAGGCTTGGAACCGACGCAGCATTCGACGAAGGCCAGATGAAAGTCGGCCGTCGCCTTGCAGTGAAGCTCTTGAACGCGGCCAAGTTCGCGCTCTCGTTTGAGGTGCCTGAGGGTCACACCGCGGTTACCGAGCCAATTGACCAGGCGCTGCTGCTTGCTCTCGGTGAGGTGGTGGCCGAGGCGACATCTGCTTTCGAAAACTACGACCACACGAAGTGTCTCGAACTCACCGAGCACTTCTTCTGGAACTTCACCGACAACTACCTCGAATTGGTGAAAGACCGTGCCTACAACGCCGACGGCGCCCTGAGTGCTGCAAGCCAGGCATCTGCGGTGATTGCACTGCGCACTTCGCTGCACATCATGCTTCGACTTTTTGCCCCGTTCCTCCCCTACGCGACCGACGAGATTTGGTCATGGTGGCAGAGTGAGGCCGGTTCAATTCACCGAAGCAACTGGCCTACGACCGCAGAAGCAACCGAAGGATTGCAATCTTCTAACGCCGGATTGCTGGCGCTAGCACAGACAGCGTTGTTCCACATTCGCAAGGCGAAATCGGATGCAAAGGTTTCCATGAAGGCCGAAGTGACCAGTGCCACTCTGTTCGCGCCAGACGCTGACCTAGAGCGAATCAGAAGTTTCGAGAATGACTTGCGAGCTGTGGGAAGAATTCAGCATTTGGATTGGGCATCAGGAGCTGAAGTCAGCATCGGCGACGTGTTGCTGGCACCAGTATCAACTGAGTAACACCTGGATTCATCGCGATCGAATTCGTTTAGGCTAGCGGCATGACTTTCAGTGCCGAAAACCCTTTTGCCAAGCCGAGCCAGCTCGAATACGAACTACCCGATTTCTCGACCATTCGAGATGAGCACTATCTGCCCGGTTTCTATCAGGGATGCGCAGAGCAGTTGAGTGAAGTCGAGCAGATCCTTGCCTCAGGTGCCCCGACCTTCGAGAACACCATCGTTGCTCTAGAAAAATCTGGCAGGATGCTGGGCCGCGTTTTGAACGTTTTCTACAACAAGTCATCGGCAGACACCAGTCCAGTCATCGATGAAATTGAGGC
>CAZXFZ010000112.1:0-3584 GCA_964640285.1 uncultured Rhodoluna sp. | reverse complement strand
TCCTGGCGTTTGTTCGCACCCTGCTGCCCACCATGGCGGGCATTTCCGGGCTGCCAATCCGCCGCTTCCAGTTCTTCAACTGGCTGAGCGCGCTGCTGTGGGTTGGCGTAGTCACCGGTCTGGGCTATGCGCTGAGCATGATTCCCTTCGTTAAGCGCCATGAAGATCAGGTTATGACCTGCCTGATGATTTTGCCTATCGCGCTGCTGATCGCCGGGCTGCTCGGTACGGTTATCGTGGTGATTAAAAAGAAATACTGTAACGCCTGATCGTTTGCCGGGGCAGATGCTGCCGGAGCTAATCTTTGAGGGTTTGCCTGTTCGGTCTCGCCGGCAATCTGCGCCTTGAAGCGCACAGTTACGCCTAGGACCTGAACGATTGCCTTGCGAAGGGCGTCGGCTCCGCCACCAGCAGTCTTGAACGCATCCAAGTCTTTTTGGCTGGCAAAGCGCAACGTGAGCACATCACCGTCAAAATCAACGACGGTTAGCGTGAAAGCAACCATCCAAGCGGTTTTTGAAATCTTGTTGACGGCAGTGAGGATTTCTGCCCAAGACTTCTGTAATTGGTTGAACGTCACCGCTGGAATTGAGGCAGCTGGCTGGCCTGCAGGGCTCACAACATCGATTGGCTTGGTTTCAGCCGAAACCGCTGGCGTTGCAGCTGGCGATGAAGAAGGAAAGTCAACCGGTTTCATGGCTGGCTTAGTTTTCTTTGGAACTTCGACAACGGATTCTGTCGGCGTAGCGCTGGCTGCTGTTGCACTGGCTGAAGGTGCCGGGGATGACACAACCGGGGCCGAGGTTGACGGCTGAGCGGGGCTCGATGCTGGTGCGGGGTCAGCTGGATTCATGCCGACTCGTCGCTCCAGGCGGTCAATTCGGGCGAGAGAACCAACCTCGGTGCGATCACTTGCCGGAACCAGCACCTTGGCGCACATCAACTCGAGATGAAGTTTTGGACTTGTCGCGCCAGACATCTCAGTGAGCGAGTGAGCGACAGTGTTTGCGGCATGCGTGAGCTCTGCCAAACCGAATCCAGCTGCCTGAACATGCATGCGCTGCAGGTCGGCATCCGAAATGCCTCGCAATACTGCCTTAGCTTGGTCTCCGACCGAGAGCACCACAATCAAGTCGCGAAGATATTCGAGCAGGTCTTCAACAAATCGACGCGGGTCTTGTCCGGTTTGAATGACCTTGTCGATGCTTGAAAAAACAGCGGATGCGTTATGTGCGGCGAAAGCCTCGACCACCTCGTCGAGCAGGGTCGCGTGGGTGTAGCCGAGAAGTGCTACTGCGCGGTCATACTCGACTTTGGCCCCCTCAGATCCAGCGATTAGCTGATCGAGCAGCGAAAGCGAGTCACGCACCGAACCACCACCGGATCGCACCACGAGCGATAGGACGCCTGGTGCAACCTCTACACCCTCAGTGGCGCAAAGTTGCTCGAGGTATTCGAGCATCTGAGCCGGCGGCACCAATCTGAACGGGTAGTGGTGCGTGCGCGAGCGAATCGTGCCGATGACCTTTTCAGGTTCCGTGGTCGCAAAGATGAACTTCACATGCTCGGGGGGTTCTTCCACCAACTTGAGCAACGCGTTGAAGCCCTGAGGGGTGACCATGTGAGCCTCATCCAGGATGAAAATCTTGAAGCGATCGCGAGCCGGGGCAAAAATCGCACGCTCGCGAAGCTCTCGGGCATCGTCAACACCGTTGTGGCTGGCAGCGTCGATTTCGACCACGTCAAGCGAACCTGAGCCATCGCGCGAGAGTTCGATACAGGACTCACACTTGCCACAGGGAGTATCGGTTGGCCCCTCGGCACAGTTGAGGCAGCGGGCCAAAATGCGAGCGGATGTGGTCTTGCCGCATCCTCTTGGGCCACTGAAGAGATAAGCGTGATTGACCCGGTCCGAACGCAAGGCGGTCATGAGCGGCGCAGTCACCTGAGACTGCCCGATTAGCTCGGCAAAAGTCTCGGGGCGATAGCGTCGATAAAGTGCGGTGACCACGCTTAGAGCCTACCTTTCGCCACTGACAATTCCGGAAACAAAAAGACTCCCCGCACACCCGTCAGAGCCCAGTTACCCTTGCTATCTTTCGATCCTGGGGGAGTTGGCCGAGGTGACGCCGCACGGGGAGTCCGCTTCTAAGTTTATCGATTTAGTCGAAGTCCAAAATTTCGCTGAGGAAACTCTTCTTTTTCTTTGGGTAGTGATAGCCCGGGTCAACGTATCCCGGCTGCGGCGCACGCATCTGTGGAATCGGCTGAGCCGGTGGCATAGGAGCTGCCGGTGCCGCTGGTGGAGCGTTGAACTTGGCTTCAGCATCTAGCAGGTGCTCGAGCTCACCGCGATCTAGGAAAACACCGCGACAGCCGGTGCACTGATCGATGGTGATGCCGTTGCGCTCATAGCTGCGCATGTCAGCGTGGCATTTTGGACAGGTCATTTCGTGGCCTTTCAACTTTTGAGTCGTCATCCTTGACGCTTGCCAGTTGAAACAGCACTGAGACGCGATTGATTTCTGAGAATTAACTGAGATTCTGCTCGAGTTTGGCAAGCAGACCATCGACGTCATCGAGAGTGGTGTCCCAGGCGCACATCCAGCGCACCTGCCCGGTCTCCTGGTTCCAAACATAGAAGCGGTAGTCCTGCTGAAGTTTTTCGGTCAGCCAGGCTGGCAAGACCGGAAAAACCGCATTAGCCTCAGCCGGGTTTTCAACCGAAACCTCAGGATGCGCCTGCGCAATCCGCACTACCCCGTCATAGAGTCTTGACGCCATGGCGTTGGCGTGACGCGCGTTCACAATCGCGAGTTCTGCCTGATTCTCAAAAAGTGCCACTAGCTGGGCCGACATGAAGCGCATCTTCGAGGCCAGCTGCATCGAGGTTTTGCGCAAGAACGGCATGGCTTCGGCGAGCGCACGTCCGCGCTCGGTTGACGCATCCGTCACGATCACAGCCTCGGCCGCCATCGCGCCGATCTTGGTGCCACCGAGCGAAACCAGGTCTACTCCAGCATCGGTGGTGAACTGCTTGAAGCTCATGCCAAGAGCAGCAGCAGCGTTAGAGATGCGTGCCCCGTCGAGGTGCAGCAGAAGACCGTTGGCGTGAGCGACTTCGGCGAGCGAGCGAATCTCATCCACCTGGTAAAGCGTGCCCATTTCGGTGGTGTTGGTAATGCTTACAACGCCCGGCTGCGCGCGGTGCACAACTCCCATGTCAAAGATTTGACCGGCAACCTGCTCGGCGGTGATTTTTCCGTCTGAGGTTGGAATGGTCCAGAGCTTTAGCCCCGCCATCTTTTCGGGTGCGCCACCCTCATCAACGTGGATGTGTGCGCTCGATGCGCAGATGACGGCCTCCCAGCGCTTTGTTGCAGCCTGAAGAGCTACGACGTTGGCACCCGTTCCGTTGAAGATTGGAAAACCGACGGCGTTTGGGCCAAACAGCTCGCGAACCACTTCGTTGAAGCGCGCTGTGACTGAATCCTCGCCATATGCAACCTCGTGCCCGTGGTTGACCTCGGCCATCGCGGCCATAACGGCTGGGTGCACGCCGGCGTAGTTGTCGCTGGCGAATC
>CAZXFZ010000111.1:0-3660 GCA_964640285.1 uncultured Rhodoluna sp. | reverse complement strand
CATGGCAAAGGCAACACTCAATGCAAAGCGGTTACTGCTCGTGCACGCGCATCCAGACGACGAAAGTTTGTTCACGGGGCACTTGATTGCCGAGCGAATCGCGGCCGGTGCAGAGGTGTTTGTTCTGACCTTGACTCGAGGTGAGCGGGGTCGAGTCAAACTCGACGAGATCAAGTCACTCGAAGGCAAGCTCGAGTCGATGGGTCGATTTCGAACCAACGAGTTGCTGAATGCTTTGAAGGTTTACGGCTCGGGTGTGAAACATGCGTTTGCTGGCACTCGCGCCTATCAAGACTCCGGAATGCGGCTCAACATGTTCGGGCGACCCGCAAAACCAAAAGACCTAGACGAGATGGCGCTCAGCGCTGCCGGCACTCAGGTTATTGCCGACGACATCCTCAGGATTTTGAAAGATTTCAAACCAGACGCCGTAGTCACCTATAACTCGAAGGGTGGTTTTGGCCACCCCGACCATGTTTTGGCTCACCGTGCGACCGCATCGGCAGTTCGTCAGTATGCCCGGCTTCGCAAGGGGCGAGCCCCTCAAATGTGGGTTATTGCCGAGCCTGGCGAGCGTGCCGATGTTTCGGTCGGCAACTCAGCTACCGCTGCAATCAAGAAGGCCGCTCTCGAAGAGCACGCAAGCCAAGTGGCAATCCAGGCCGAGACCTACTCACTCGCACCAGGCAAAGAAACCCGCTTTGATCAACCCGAGCGGTTCCGCAAGGTTAACCCCAACCCGTTGGTGATGCTTAGCCCGATCGTGACAATCCTGTGGGCTGTGCCACTCGGCATCCTCATGGCGCTTGCCGGCACGCTGATGCACCAGGTGCTGGCCAGCAACCCCGAACGCACACCTATCGGCCTGATCGTCGCGCTAATCTCGGTGGCATCGGTCTCGCTGTCACTGCGCCTGCTGCGTTCAAGCAGGGGAGCGCTCTATCTGACCTCCATCACTTTCGGGTTGACCGTTTTCACGCTGGCCCAACGGCAGGTTGGTGGTGAGGTGTTGATTCCTGCAAACGAGATCGGCAACTTCTGGTCGTTCGGTTCAATTGCAATCTGCGCAGCAATCATCCTGTTTCCGCGAATTCACGCATCCAGCTGGCGCAAGAGTGCCATGGGGCATCGTTAAACTAGAAGCATGACCTACGTAATCGCTCTGCCTTGTGTCGATGTCAAAGACAAAGCTTGCATCGAAGAATGCCCGGTCGACTGCATTTATGAGGGTGACCGCATGCTCTACATTCACCCAGATGAGTGTGTGGACTGCGGTGCCTGTGAGCCAGTGTGTCCAGTAGAGGCGATTTACTATGAGGATGACCTCCCTTCGCAATGGGCCGACTACTACAAGGCAAACGTAGAGTTCTTCAGCGAAATCGGTTCACCTGGCGGTGCTGCCAAGGTTGGCAAAATCGAACATGACCACGAGGTCATCAAGGTCCTACCTCTTCAGAATCAGTAGCTTTGTTCGACCGACTGCCCGAATATCCGTGGGAGCAACTCAAGCCATTCGCTGCCAAGGCTGCTGAACACGCTCAAGGTGCCGTCGATTTGTCGGTTGGTTCGCCTGTTGACCCGACTCCATCAGTGATTCAGGATGCCCTAAACGCAGCATCCAACGCTCCCGGTTACCCTTCGACGGCCGGCTCGCTCGAGTTCCGCGAGGCCGTTGTCGAGTGGTACGAGCGGCGACGGGGTGTGCCAGGACTCAAGCCAGATCAGGTGATGCCAACGATTGGCTCTAAAGAACTAATCTCGTGGCTTCCGTTGATGATGGGCCTCGGTCCGGGTGATGTCGTCGTTCAACCCACGAACGCATACACCGCATACGTGGTTGGTGCCGCGCTCTGTGGCGCGGAAATCGTCAGTGAAGACGACCCTGCGAAATGGCCTTCGAATACCAAGCTGGTTTGGGTTAATTCGCCCGGCAACCCAGACGGCAAGGTTATGGATGTGCCTGCGCTGAAAGCCGCCGTCGATCGCGCTCGCGACCTCGGGGCGCTGCTTGCCTCGGACGAGTGCTACGCCGAGCTGGGCTGGGATCGCTGGGCTACCGAGCTCATTCCGTCAGTGCTTGACCCAAGAGTGTGCGGTGGTTCACACGAGGGCATCCTTTCGGTTTACTCGCTTAGCAAGCAATCAAACTTGGCTGGTTATCGCGCTGCCTTTGCGGTGGGCGAAGCCAAACTAATCAAGGCGCTGGTGAACCTCATGATGCACAGCGGTTTGAATACTCCAAACCCTGTGCAAAAGGCGATGGCTGTGGCCCTCAGGGATGAGGAGCATGTTGCGGTAACCCGCGAGATTTATCGTGAGCGCCGCGAGGTTCTGCTTTCGGCAGTAAAGGAGTATGGCTTTGAACTCAGCGACTCCGAGGCTGGGCTTTATCTGTGGGCGACTCTCGGCAAGGATTGCTGGCAAACCGTAGACGAAATGACCCAATTGGGCATCCTTGTTGTGCCAGGAATCTTCTATGGTGAAGCGGGTCGAAATCACGTGCGGTTCTCACTGACCGCTACTGACCAAAAGGTCGCCGAAGCGGCACGCAGACTTCGCGAAGCCGCTAGAGTTAAGCCCGTCTAAACCCAGACCAGAGCCTGTTTTCGGGCGCCCAGAGCAATAGGAGCTTCGATGACCTCGAGCGACAAAGTTCAGTTGACCTACGGTGATGTCACCGCCGAATTTCCGGTGATTCGCGCTGTCGATGGCGCTGATGCAGTTGATATCTCGAAGCTCACCGCCGTGACCGGTCTGACCGCATACGACCAGGGATTCGTAAACACCGCTTCGACCAAATCGGCAATCACCTACATCGATGGAGGTGAGGGCATACTGCGTCACCGCGGATACCCAATCGAGCAGCTAGCTGGCAGCAAGACGTTCTTGGAAGTGGCCTTCCTCCTGATTTATGGCGAACTGCCGAGCACCGACGAATTGGCCAACTTCGAGGACCGCATCCGTCGTCACACCCTCGTTCACGAGGACTTGAAGAACCTGTTTCACGCCATGCCTCAGACCGCACACCCGATGGCTGTCTTGGCTGCCGGTGTGACCGCGCTTTCAACCTTCTATCAGGACTCGCTCAACCCACACGACACAGAGCAGGTTGAACTCTCGACCATTCGATTGCTTGCCAAACTGCCTGTGCTTGCGGCTTACGCACACAAGAACAGCCTCGGTCAAGCGCTGCTTTACCCAGACAACTCACTGAACTATGTTGAAAACTTTCTGCGTCTAACTTTCGGTAACGCCGCTGAGGCATACGTTCAGAACCCGGTGGTCACCAAGGCGCTTGACACTCTGCTGGTTCTGCACGCCGACCACGAACAGAATTGCTCGACCTCAACCGTTCGTCTAGTTGGTTCTTCTCAGGCCAACCTGTTCGCCTCGATCTCTTCGGGCATCAACGCTCTGTTTGGTCCGCTGCACGGTGGGGCGAACGAAGCGGTTCTCGAAATGCTCAGTTCAATTCGCGACTCTGGCGAGAGCGTTCAGCGCTTCGTAGAGAAGGTCAAGAACAAAGAGGATGGCGTTCGCCTCATGGGCTTCGGGCACCGCGTCTACAAGTCATTTGACCCTCGCGCCAAGATTGTGAAAGCGACAGCTGATCGAGTGCTCGCCGAACTCGGTGTAAACGACCCGCTGCTCGACATCGCA
>CAZXFZ010000110.1:288-3664 GCA_964640285.1 uncultured Rhodoluna sp. | reverse complement strand
AGAACATAGCCACCTTCGAAAACACCGCTAATTGAGACAACGAACAGGAACAGGCCGAATCCGATGCGACCGTTTTCGCGGGTGCTGGATGGGTTGCGCATCAGGAAGATGGCAAACACGATCATGAACAGCGGCAGAGCAAACGCCATTTGCCCGAACAGCAGTCCAAACGAGTGTTGGTGAAGCCAAACCGCGAAGTCCTCGCGAATCAGGAACCAGCCAAAAACAACGCCCAAAACGCCTGCAATGAAAAGCGCGAATGGCATACCATCGCGACGGTCCTCCGGGGCAATCTTGTCGGGGCTTAGCGCTCGCGCACCAGCACCTACAGCGTGAGCGAAAAACATGTAGACGCGAACCACAAGATTCTGGCCTGATTGTTCACGTTGCGGCCTCGAGGTGCGAGCAGTAGGACTCGGTTTTGGTGAGGTCGAACGGGTGCGCGAACGTGCGCCAGATGCCTTGGATGCTGGCTTGCGCGGGCTTGGTCTGCGAGCGGCCATGGGTTCAAAACTAACAGCGAGAGGAGACAAAGTGCCGTAGGCACTCTGAGCCGAACAAGCTAGCCGCGAACGACCACCGGAATAATCATCGGCCTGCGACGATGTGCCTTGTTCACCCAGGTTCCGATGGTTCGACGAATCACCTGCTGCAGGGCATAGGTGTCGGTGACTCCTTCGCCGGCTGCCTCGGCAAGCGCGCGCTCAATCAGCGGCTTGACGTCATCAAACACGTGGTCTTCCTCGGCGAAAGCTCGAGCCCTGATCTCTGGGCCAACCTGAACTCGACCGTTTTCGTCAACTACGCAGAAGATTGAAATGAAACCTTCGGCGGCTAGCACGCGTCGATCCTTCAAGTCATCCTCGGTGATTTTGCCTACGGTTCGGCCGTCGACATAAAGCATTCCGCACTCGACCTCACCGACCACGTTGGCGATCCCCTGCTCGAGATCGACCACCCAGCCATCTTCGGTAATCAGCACTCGTTCAGCCGGCACACCCGTCTGTTCTGCCAACTTTCCGTTAGCGATCAGGTGTCGGTATTCGCCGTGAACCGGCATCACGTTCTTTGGCTTGAGTATGTTGTAGCAGTACAGCAGCTCGCCAGCAGCCGCGTGTCCAGACACGTGCACCTTCGCGTTGCCTTTGTGGACGACGTTGGCACCCAGTTTGGTTAGCCCGTCAATCACTCGGTACACCGCGTTCTCATTGCCTGGAATTAGCGAGCTAGCGAGGATGACGGTGTCGCCCGGACCCAACTCGATCTCGTGCTCGAGGTTTGCCATGCGAGCTAGAACGGCCATTGGTTCGCCCTGAGAACCGGTGGACATGTAAACCAGCTGGTTCTCGGGAATGTCACCGGCATGCTTCGAGTCAATCAGAACGCCTTCGGGCACCTTGAGATAACCCAACTCGGAGGCGATTTGCATGTTGCGCACCATAGAGCGCCCCACGAGAGCGACTTTGCGACCGTTCGCGACTGCGGCATCCACTACCTGCTGGACACGATGAACGTGGCTCGAGAAACTTGCCACAATGACTCGACGCTGGGTGCGCGCGATGATGTTTTCAAGCACGGGGCCGATGTCTTTTTCAAGCGGCGTAAACCCTGGCACATCGGCGTTGGTTGAATCCGAAAGGAATAGATCAAGGCCCTCCTCGCCAATCTTGGCAAAGGTGCGCAAGTCGGTGAGTCGGCCGTCAAGTGGCAACTGATCCATTTTGAAATCGCCCGTGTGCAGCACAGATCCTGCTTCGGTGCGCATCAGCACCGCGAGCGCGTCAGGAATCGAGTGATTCACTGCTACAAACTCGAGGTCAAAATCACCGATCTTTTCGCGCTGACCTTCGCGAACCACCATCGAGTACGGTTCGATGCGGTGTTCCTTGAGTTTCGCTTCGACGAGGGCCAGCGTTAGGCCGGAACCAATCAACGGGATATCCTCGCGCATGCGAAGCAGGTATGGCACGCCACCGATGTGGTCCTCGTGCCCGTGCGTTAGAACAATCGCGAGCACATCATCCATGCGGTCTTTCAGATAACCGAAATCTGGCAGGATGACGTCGACGCCCGGTTGGTGCTCCTCTGGGAACAGCACTCCGCAGTCGACAATCAACAACTTCTTGTTGATTTCGAACACGGTCATGTTGCGACCGATTTCACCAATTCCACCGAGTGGAATGATTCGCAAAACTCCCGGCTTGAGCGCCGGTGGTTCAGGCAGGGTTCTTATCAAATTGAGCCCTCTTATCTCGCTTGGTTAGCGGGTTGTGCCAGCCACCTTCGGCAGCGCGCCACCTGCGGCTGCATTGCGGTCTGGTCTGAAGTTTTCGAAGCTGAGCCCCGGAATCGGGCCAACCTTGTCAATGTCCTGCTCAATCTTGGCTGCCTCGTGGTCTTCGGGGCCAACCAATGGCAAGCGCACTCTTGGGCTGTTGATTTTGCCTAGCCCGTGCAGAATGTACTTTGCCGCGACGGTGCCTGGCACATGGGTCATGGCCGCGCGCTGAAGCGGCTCGAGCGCGTTGTGGACTTTGAGTGCGTGGTGAAAGTCGTTCCGGTTGGTTGCGTCAATCATCTCGCGGTATGCGGCTGGAGCGATGTTCGCAGTCACACCGATGAGTCCGGTTGCACCGATTGCCATGTGCGGCAGGACGTTCGAGTCATCGCCCGAGAAATAGAGTAGGTCGGTTTCGTTCATGATTCGAGACGCCTGAGCGAAGTCACCCTTGGCATCCTTGACGGCGATAATGTTGGGGTGCTTAGCGGCACGAAGGAATGTGTCGTGAGCGATTGGAATGCCTGCTCGACCAGGAATGTCGTAGAGGATGACCGGCAGATCGGTTGCGTCGGCAATCAGTCTGAAGTGAGTCAGTACGCCAGCTTGAGTTGGCTTGTTGTAATAAGGCGTGACAATCATTACGCCGTCGGCTCCGGCCTTCTCGCTGGCCTTGTAAAGCTGCATGGCGTGTGCGGTCTCGTTTGATCCACCACCGGTGATGATTTTTGCTCGACCTGATGAGACAGACTTGCCAACCTGAACCAACTTGATCTTTTCGGCATCGGTGAGCGTGCTGGTTTCGCCGGTAGTACCGGTAACTACAACACCGTCAGCGCCATTCGAAATCACATAATCGATGTGCTTCTCGGTCGCATCCCAGTCGACTTCACCCTCGGCGTTCATCGGGGTTACCAGTGCTACCAGCACTTGGCCAAAGAGATCTTTGTGGTTGTGTGACATGGCTACAACACTAGCGGAGTGCCAATTCGGTCACACCCTAGGAGATTGTTGAGATTACGGAGCTACGCGACCGTGCTGGTTGAAGGCCTCATAGGTGTAAGGCATCAACTCGGCCCAGAAGTCTTCCATTTTCTC
>CAZXFZ010000110.1:0-278 GCA_964640285.1 uncultured Rhodoluna sp. | reverse complement strand
GCTGGCCAAACTGGGCAATTGTGACGCTGATTCCAAAGAGGGCAGAGCTGTTTGAGAATTTCGCCACACCAAAAATCGACCTAATGGCAGGGCTTACGGTTGCGATCGTGGCTCTGCCGCTCGCTTTAGCGTTCGGTGTTGCCAGCGGCTTAGGTGCAGCCTCGGGAGTTACAACAGCCCTTATCGCCGGGTTTATTGCGGCCGTGCTTGGTGGCAGCAGGTATCAGGTTTCTGGCCCGACTGGCGCTATGACCGTGGTTCTTCTGCCAATCGTGCAT
>CAZXFZ010000109.1:0-3700 GCA_964640285.1 uncultured Rhodoluna sp. | reverse complement strand
TTCTATACCGTCTGCATCTACGGTGGTGTGCCTCAGCGCAAGCAAGAGACCAGCATGAGCCGCGGCGTCGACATCGTGGTGGCAACCCCGGGTCGTCTCGAAGACCTGATGGCTCAGGGCATTATCGACCTCAGCGAGGTTGAGACACTGGTCGTTGACGAGGCCGACCACATGTGTGACCTCGGCTTCATCGAAGGTGTGCGTCGTGTCATGCGCGCCTGCGGTGACAGTCAGAAACTGCTGTTCTCGGCAACCCTTGACCGTGAGGTAGACGCCCTGGTTCGCGAGTTCCTGCCAAACCCATACGTTTATGAGGTTCCGAACGAAGAAAACGACACCGCAAACATCACCCACCGCGTTTTCGTGGTTGAGCCGGATGACCGCAGCGCAGTGCTGCTTCGCCTGGTTCAGGGTGCTGGCAAGTCGCTGATCTTCGCTCGCACCAAGATGACGGCAGAGCGTTTGAGCGAGAGCCTAACCGAGGCCGGTGTACCAGCAGCTCGCCTGCACGGAGACCTCAACCAGAACCAGCGCAACCGCAACCTCGAGCGCTTCTCGAGCGGTCAGGTGCGCGTTCTGGTTGCTACTGACGTGGCCGCACGCGGCATCCACGTGGATGACGTTGCACTCGTGATTCAGGTTGATCCTCCCGAGGAGTACAAGACCTACCTGCACCGCTCAGGTCGAACCGGTCGCGGTCACTCATCCGGAACCGTGGTCACGCTGATTTACCGTTCCCGGTTCCGTCGCATGGAAGACCTGCTGCGTCGCGCAGATCGACAGGGCATCTTCACCGATGTGCGCCCAAGCAACCCAATTCTTGAAGAGTTGGCTGGCCCGATTGCGCCTCCTCCAGTTCAAGACCTGCTCGACTTCGGCGACAGCCGCGGTGGAGGCCGTGGTCGCGATGGCGGCCGTGATGGCGGCCGAGGCGGATTTGGTGGCGGTGGCGACCGTCCACGTCGTTCGAACTTTGGCGGCAATGGCAAGGGTCGTTGGGCAGACCGCCCAGACGGCACCCCAAGGCCGCGAGACAAGAAGAAGTTCGTTCGCAACGACTAGTTGCTAGCGCGGTGGGCATCCGTTCGCATAATCGAATGCTCGACCGATTGTTGGGATGGGGGTTGCGTTGCAGCCCCCATTTCGCATAAACTGGGCGAAGCCAAAGACCGTCGGTTTTGCCGCTCGCATGAGTTGCAACGAAGGATCACGAAAGTGACAACCCACGCAGGTGACACTGAAAATTAGTTCGTTCGCGAATTTCGACTCTGTGCGCTTGCGCCGGAGTCATTTTTATTTCCCGGGGCTGCCGACAAAAGATATCCAAGGAGTGCCATGGCGAACAAGGTTCAGACCGTCGCAGAGCTTACTGACTCGTTCAAGAGCTCAAACGCGGTCTTTCTAACCGAGTACCGCGGCCTTACTGTGGCTCAGCTCAAGGAGCTGCGCCGTTCAATCAGCAAGGACGCAACTTACGCCGTAGCAAAGAACACGCTCATCGAGATCGCAGCCAAGGAAGCTGGTGTAACCGCATTTGACGGTCAGCTCTTCGGTCCAACCGCTCTCGTATTTGTCAGCGGAGACGCCGTCTCAGTTGCCAAGTCACTGCGTGACTTCGCTAAGGCAAATCCTCTTCTTGTCGTAAAGACCGGTGTCCTTGATGGCGCTGCTCTATCGGCAGACGAGGTTAAGAAGCTTGCTGACCTCGAGTCGCGTGAAGTTCTGTTGGCCAAGGCCGCAGGAATGTTCAAGGCCTCGATGTACAAGGCTGCTTACGTCTTCCAGGCTCCGCTCGCACAGGCCGCTCGCACCGTCGACGCGCTTCGTGCAAAGCAGCAGGGCTAAGAAACAAACCGCTTCAACAAAAAACCTAAAAATCCAATTAAGGAGAAAATCAAATGGCAAAGCTGACTACTGACCAGCTCATTGACGCTTTCAAGGAGCTATCGCTCATCGAACTCAGCGAGTTCGTCAAGAAGTTCGAAGAGGTCTTCGAAGTTACCGCTGCTGCTCCAGTTGCTGTTGCAGCTGTTGCAGGTGGCGCCGCTGGCGGCGCTGCTGAGGCTGCTGAAGAGAAGGACTCATTCGACGTCGTTCTTGAGGCTGCTGGCGACCAGAAGATCCAGGTCATCAAGGAGGTGCGCGCTCTTACCAACCTCGGTCTTGGTGAGGCAAAGGCACTCGTTGACGGCGCACCTGCAACCGTCCTAGAGGGCGCAAACAAGGAAGCAGCCGAGAAGGCAAAGGCCGCTCTCGAGGCAGCCGGCGCAAAGGTGACCCTGAAGTAAGTTTTCTTACTTTTTTAGAAACCCGTTCGACTTCGGTCGGGCGGGTTTCTGCCTTTCTGGAACTGATTTCTAAGCCGACTTTCGGATGTTCGGTCTACCCGAACATTCCATAAATTGCTGTCAGTATGCGTGGATACAATTGCCCAGCCGACAGGTGTGTTTTGTTGCGCCTAGAAGCCTGAATTTACGGGAGTTTGCGAATGTTTCGGAGTCAGATTGGCAGCATGATTGCTGCGGTCACCCGAATTTCTCGCGCACCCAAAAAACCGTCCAAAAAGTACTCCCCAAAGCGGCGCAAGATCGAATCCCTTCTGAAGCGCCTCGGTATCGGTGTCGGTGCGGCAGCTGCGATCGCCATCTTGATCGCGGCTAACCCCGTTGCCCCGAGCGCCAATGCCGCGGTTATTCGATCGAGTGCCGGGTCTGACGCCTGCACGGTTGACGTTGGCACCGCGGGTAACGCATCCATCAGCAAAAACGGTGACAACTGCATTATTCGAGTCACGGGCAACACGACCCTGACATTTCCGCACTACGTCTCGAACATGGCTGTCATCCTCGTCGGTGGCGGTGGTGGTGGTGGCACCGATGGTGGAACCGGTGGTTCTGGTGGCGCTGTTCGCTACATCAGCGGCCAGAGTGTGACTGCAGGTGCCACGGCAACCATCACCATCGGTGCGGGTGGACGCGGTGGTAGTTGGATCGGTGGGTACGGGGCTGATCCCGGAGGCGCGTCGACTATCACTGGCGCTGGACTCGATTTTCAAGCCAATGGCGGAAACGCGGGTGCCGGTTGGAACAGCTGTAACTACCAGAATGGTCCTGCCGGTGGAACGGGTGCTCGTGGTGGATTTAACGCAGCGGGTGGTAACGGTGGTAACGGCCTGAGTGGATGCCCAACTTCGGGAAATATCACGATGGGTTCTGCGGGTTCTGACGGGCCGCTCATTTCGATCACAGGTGTGGCCGCAGCGAACTATGCGGGTGGTGGCGGTGCTGGTCAGTGTCTGAATAACCCGACATATTCGCTAACCGGTGCAGCTGGCGGCGCGGGCGGTGGCGGTAGAGGAACAAGCTTCACCGTCGGTTCAGGTGCATCACTGGGTCAAAACGGAACTGCCAACACTGGTGGTGGTGGTGGTGCGGGTTCGGCCTGTGACTGGAGCGGTGGAACCAACGGCACTAACCAGCGCACGGCCGGTGGCTCGGGTGGTTCTGGTGTCGCGATTATCTCGTTCGTCGAGAACAAGTTTGCGTTCAACCAACTTCCAGATGGCTGTCTGGCAAACGTTGCCGAATCTTGCTTGCAGCCTGCACGCATACAGCTTCAGGACACTGCAGGTAACAACCTGAACACCTCTGGCGTTAACGTGACTGTGACCTCGAGCACGGGTACACCAGCTGGAACCACG
>CAZXFZ010000108.1:0-3727 GCA_964640285.1 uncultured Rhodoluna sp. | reverse complement strand
CCCAAGCAGGCACCAGCAACTAAAGTGCGCTGGCGGTCTCGCGTACTTTGCAGTCGAACACGAACTCGCCACCGACGAAGTCGACCGTGACGTGCGATGCATTGACCAGTTCGCCGTGCAAGATCTTCTCGCTGAGCTTGTCTTCGACCTCGCGCTGCACGGCGCGACGAAGTGGACGAGCGCCGAGAGCTGGGTCGAACCCAATCTCGATCAATCGTTCCTTGGCTGCTGGGGTTACCTCGAGTGTCATGTCGCGGTCTTCAAGTCGAACTGCGAGCTTCTTGACGAAGAGGTCAACAATCTGAACCAGCTCGCTCTTGACCAACTGCGGGAAGATGATGGTCTCGTCGACGCGGTTTAGGAACTCAGGCTTGAAGTTCTTCTTGAGTTCTTCGTTGACCTTGCCCTTCATGCGCTCGTAGTCACCCTCGTTGTCGCCTTCGCGAACGAAGCCCATCGCACCGCGCGAAATGTCACGGGTGCCGAGGTTGGTGGTCATGATGATGATGGTGTTCTTGAAGTCAACGATTCGACCTTGACCATCGGTCAGGCGGCCTTCTTCGAGAATCTGAAGCAGCGAGTTGAAGATGTCTGGGTGAGCCTTCTCGATCTCGTCGAACAGCACGACCGAGAATGGCTTGCGGCGAACCTTTTCGGTCAGCTGGCCACCCTCTTCGAACCCGACGAAGCCCGGAGGGGCTCCAAACAGGCGCGAAACGGTGTGCTTTTCGCCAAACTCAGACATGTCGAGCGAGATCAGAGCGTTCTCGTCGTCGAACAGGAACTCGGCGAGCGCCTTGGCCAGTTCGGTCTTTCCAACACCGGTAGGACCTGCAAAGATAAACGAGCCCGAAGGGCGGTTTGGGTCTTTCAAGCCAGCGCGCTGACGTCGAATCGACTTCGAGATTGCGCGAATTGCTTCTTCTTGGCCGATAACGCGCTTGTGCAACTCGTCTTCCATGAACATGAGCTTCGCCGACTCTTCTTCGGTGAGCTTGAACACTGGGATGCCGGTCGCCTGCGCAAGAACCTCTGCGATTAGCCCCTCGTCAACCACGCCCTGAGCGGCAACGTTGCCCTGGCGGTACTGCTTCTCGAGGCGCACACGCTCTGCAGCAAGCTTCTTCTCTTCGTCACGCTTGGTTGCCGCGAGCTCGTAATCCTGAGCCTCGATTGCGCGCTCTTTTTCGGACTTTAGAGCGGCAATCTGTTCGTCCATCTCTCGCAGTTCTGGAGGTGAAGAGAGAATCGACAAACGCAGGCGTGCTCCCGCTTCGTCGATCAGGTCAATCGCCTTGTCTGGCAAGAAACGGTCGGTGATGTAGCGATCGGCAAGCTGCGCCGCGGCCACAAGTGCACCATCGGTGATCGAGACCTTGTGGTGGGCTTCGTAGCGATCACGAAGGCCCTTGAGGATGTTGATTGAGTGAGCGATGGATGGTTCACCGACGTTTACCGACTGGAAGCGTCGGGCCAGCGCGGCATCCTTTTCGAAGTGCTTGCGGTATTCGTCGAGGGTGGTTGCACCGATGGTCTGGAGTTCGCCACGGGCAAGCATTGGCTTGAGGATTGATGCAGCGTCAATCGCACCTTCGGCAGCACCAGCACCAACCAGGGAGTGGATCTCGTCGATGAACGTGATGATGTCACCGCGGGTGCGGATCTCTTTGGTGACCTTCTTGAGGCGCTCTTCAAAGTCACCGCGGTAACGCGAACCGGCAATCAGCGCACCCATGTCGAGAGTGTAGAGCTGCTTGCCCTTGAGAGTTTCTGGCACGTTGCCCGAAACAATAGCCTGAGCTAGCCCTTCTACCACGGCAGTTTTTCCGACACCTGGCTCACCAATCAGAACCGGGTTGTTCTTGGAACGACGGCTCAGGATCTGCATCACGCGCTCGATTTCGCGTTCGCGACCAATCACTGGGTCGAGCTTGCCATCGGCAGCGGCCTGGGTCAGGTTGCGACCAAACTGGTCAAGAATCTGAGAACCCTTTTGCTTCTCGGCGGTGTTATCGCCACCCACGTTCACGGTCTCTTTGTTTTGGTGACCAGAGAGAAGTTGGATGACCTGCTGGCGAACACGGTTGCTGTCAGCGCCAAGCTTGGTTAGAACCTGGGCGGCAACGCCCTCGCCTTCGCGAATCAGGCCCAGCAAAAGGTGCTCGGTGCCGATGTATGAGTGGCCGAGCTGCAGTGCCTCGCGAAGCGAAAGCTCCAGAACCTTCTTGGCACGTGGGGTAAACGGAATGTGCCCGGTCGGTGCCTGCTGGCCCTGACCGATGATGTCTTGAACCTGCTCGCGCACCTGGTCGAGGCTGATGCCGAGCGCTTCTAGCGACTTGGCCGCTACGCCTTCACCTTCGTGAATTAGGCCGAGCAGGATGTGCTCAGTGCCGATGTAGTTGTGATTTAGGAGCTTGGCTTCTTCTTGGGCCAGCACCACAACTCGACGAGCCTTGTCAGTGAATTTCTCAAACATGTTTACCTCTCGAAGCGCTACTGAAATAGCGTTCTAAAAAGATGGTAATCATCGGGACTGACAGTTTGGGGCGTGTTCGCCCTAGGGTGAAATCAGCAGGATGCGACTTGCGCGAGCCGGCAACGCTAACTCAGCTGTCGTTTGGTTTCTTAGCCTCGCGCTCGGCGCGCATCTCGGCTTCCATCTGCGCGTAAACCTCGCGCTCTTTTGAATCAGCGCGAAGAATCGATCGCATGATCACCCAAAATACGATGCCAACCAAGAACGGAGGAACGAGCGATAGCAGCGCATTTGAAATCCAATCCCATGCACTCATCCGACGCTCCTAAAGGTTGTGAAACTAGGTTACTTGACCAGCGGGAACATGATGGTCTCGCGAATGCCCAAACCGGTGAGGCTCATTAGCAAACGATCGATGCCCATACCCATTCCACCCGATGGCGGCATACCAAACTCGAGGGCCTTCAGGAACTCCTCGTCAAGCTTCATAGCCTCGGGGTCACCGGCAGCGGCAAGCTGCACCTGGGCTACAAAACGCTCACGCTGAATTACTGGGTCGACGAGCTCCGAGTATCCGGTTGCCTGCTCGTATCCGCGAATGTAGAGGTCCCACTTTTCGACCACGCCAGCGCGGCTGCGGTGGTTTCTAGTTAGCGGTGAGGTGTCGACCGGAAAATCCATAACGAAGGTTGGATTCACCAAATCGCCCTTGACGAAGTGCTCCCAGAGCTCTTCGACATACTTGCCGTGCAGAGGGTGATCGATTTCAATTTCGACCTTGTCTGCAAGCTTCTTGAGCTCAGCAATTGGAGTCTCGGGAGTGATCTCAACGCCCGCGGCCGCAGAGAGCGACTCATACATCGAGATGCGAGCCCACTCGCCGCCGAGGTCGTTCACGCTGCCGTCATCCAGGGTCACCTGGTGAGTGCCGAACACATCCATGGCCGCGTTTTGGATCAGCGCCTGAGTCAGGTCGGCAATCGAGTTGTAGTCGCCGTATGCCTCATAGGCCTCGAGCATCGCAAACTCTGGCGAGTGAGTGCGGTCAGCACCCTCGTTTCTAAAGTTGCGGTTGATTTCGTAAACCCGGTCGATGCCGCCAACGACCGCGCGCTTCAGGAATAGCTCTGGGGCAATTCGCAAGAAAAGCTCGGTGTCGAAAGCGTTCGAGTGGGTCTTGAATGGTCGGGCCGATGCTCCACCGTGAATGGTCTGAAGCATTGGGGTTTCTACTTCGAGGAAGCTCCG
>CAZXFZ010000107.1:425-3772 GCA_964640285.1 uncultured Rhodoluna sp. | reverse complement strand
GCGGATCGCCACAAGCACGGCATTCGGTTGTGAGGGCTTCGACATCGCAGGCCTCACGGTGGTTGGCGCTACCGGTTGTGGCAAGAGCATCAGCGCCGCAAGCGCATCCTCTTACACGATCACGCTCACCAGCTGCACCACGGGTGACGTCGTGCTCAAGGTTCGTCAAAACGCGGTGCTAGACACCGATGCGAACCTGTGGCCGGCCGAGGTCGGCGGCTTCAGCACGCAGGCCGTTCGACACGACATCACTCCGGCAACCGCAACCATCACGCTGCGACCAAACACGCTGTTCACCGATCAGCACACATTCGACGTGGTTTTCGATGAAGACGTAAACGGCTTGACCGTTGCCGACTTCAGCCTCGACTCTGGCTCGACGGTGACCGGTTGCACCATCGGCAACCCAACCGCCAACCCGGCTGGCGATAAACAAAACTTCACCGTCACCCTGACAGGATGCGCCGACGGCGACTTTGCCTTGGAACTCGCTGCCAGCTCGGTTACCGACGTTGCGACCAATGCTGGCCCAGTTGCGGCAATTGCAAGCTTGCAGGCTACTCAGCTGATTCCGCCGCTGCTGGTCAATCAGGTTGCCGGCAACGTGCCGAGTCAGTTTGTGGCGATTGCGCCGACCTCGGTTTTGGGTCAGGTTGATTCGGCTGTGGCACAGACGCTGCTTAGCCAGTCGGTGCTTGCGCCGATTCCTGGTCTTCCGGTGGCAGTGCTCGCTGCCGACTTCTCGGCCTATGGTCCGCAGAATCCGGTTGTAGTTAGCGAAACCGCGACCATTCCGGTTGGCACCGAGTTCAAGATCACTTTGAACGTGGCACAGGCAACCGCTGCAACTCACGAGGCAGTCGGCTACATCAAGGTCAACGGCAGTTGGACTTATGTTGGTCGCCAGCCATTCAGCAACCAGTACTCGATCGAAACCGCCGGTGTGGCATTCGCCAACCCAGGTGTATACGAAGTGCGAATCATCGTGGTTCCGGTTGGCACCAACGTCATCACCGCACGCTTGGGCAAGGCAGCGCTTTCGCCGACCGCCAACCTGGTTGGTGGCACCAACCTTGCCCTGATCAACGGAAATCCGCTCGATCGTTTTATTCGAATCGCTGCGATTACCGACAGCGCTCTGGCAGCTATTCCGGGTCAGAGCCTGCAAGTGACCGTGACCGTCACCGGCTCGGCGATTCCGGTTGCAGCACCTTATGTGCCGCTAGCCGTTGTGCCCACCCCGACTCCGACCGTGACGCCAACACCAACGGCGACCCCAACTCCGACTGCAACCGTGACACCTCGCCCGACAGTCACGCCTCGCCCGACCACGAGCACTCCGGCACCGGTTCGACCAACACCGGTAGCCACTCCTACCAGCAGCTCGACCGCTGCTCCAGTGGCAACCCCAACGGCAACCCCGACTCAGAGCGCGCCTGCACCGGTCGCTACTCCTAGCGGCCTGCCAACCAGCAACAGTGCCGGACAAACTCAAGCACCTGCGCCGACCTTTGACCCGAGCATCGCTCCGGCAGCTGCAACCGATCCCGCCGCCGTTATCGGAAGCCTGGGCTCGATCACCGTGCCGAGCTATGAGCCGGGAGCCCCGGTCGCGAACCCTGCCATCGGTGCAACCGGTGACGACAACGCGCCGCCACAACCGTTTGACCCACTAGCCAGCCCAGCCTCAGTAGCGGCCGTTGCCGACACCATCGCGACCGTCGGAACGGTGGTGGCCGGTGTTGCCGCCGCCGCTGGTGCTGCTGCCGCGGCCGGTGCTGCGGCTGCAGGTGCGGCCGGTGCCGCCGGCGGCTTCTCGAGCAACACTGGTGGCTCGGGTGCCTCGGCAGGCGGTTCAAGCTCGAGCAACTCTGGCTCGAACTCAAACAACTCGAATTCTTCGGGCGGCGATGGTGGCGATGGCGGTGAGGTTGCCGAGCTCGACGCCACGGCTGACACCTTCGAGCACGAACACTTTGGCTGGGGCGATCAACTCGCGATCTACAAGCAAAAGTGGCTTACGCTGTTCGATTCGCTCACGCATAACGCATCCATCTTGGTTGCCCCGATTTCGCCGCTGCTGAGCAAGATCATCAACGACGGTTCATACCTTCGCGCGATTTTTGGAACGGTCAGCATCCTTCCAACCGTTGCCGCCATAGGCATCGCCGCGACGTCGGTTGGCCTTAACGGGGGCGAAGTGCTGCCACCGCAGTGGCAGCTGTTCCTGGCACTCGCCATCATCGGAATCTTCGACGCATTCGCTGGCTTCGCCGGAATCCTCGTGTTCGTTATCGGCACCGCGTTTACGGGCGGCATCGATACCCAGTCAGAGATTCAACTGATGCTTGGTGTGATCGTGGTTGCGTTCGGCCCTGCATTGATTGCCAGCGGTTTCCGAACCCTGCGCAAGCACGCGGCCGACAACGAATTTGCCTGGTGGGAGCGCATCGTTGACCTCGCGGTCATCACCTTCTTTGCCGGCTGGACAGTCTCTTCGATGGTCTCGGCCCTGCCGGCGCTTGCCGGTCTAACCCTTTCGGTGGCGAACCACGTCAACGACTTCGCGGTCGGTTTGGGTGTTGCCATCGCGGTTCGCATCCTGATCGAAGAAGCCTCGGCGCGCTGGTGGCCGTCACGCTTGAACGCCATCAACCCGACCGAGATTCCTGACTCGAGCTCGATTCAGAAGATCATCGCCATCGCCGTTCGCTTTGGCCTGTTCCTGTTCATGTCGAACGCAATCATGGGCTTCAGCTGGCAAATCGTGGTTGGTTCGGCGCTGTTTGTGATTCCGGTCATCCTCGGCTGGTACTCAGACCGATTCCCGAACTCACCACTGCTCTGGAAGATCATGCCAACCGGCGTGCCAGGCCTCGCCTTTACGCTGTTCGTAGCAATGGTCACCACCGCAACCGTTGGTGCTGTCGTCGGTGCCTCACGCGACTTGGCCGCCTGGTCGTTCGCGATTTTGCCGCTGCCGCTGTTGCTAATCAACATCCTGCAAATGTTTGGCCGTCACGGCGAAAACGAGGATGACGAGAAGCCGCTCAAGAACCCGAAGTACAAGTGGCTCTATCGAATCGGTGGCGTTGTGATGCTCGCGCTAACTATGAAGCTGGCCGGCATCTTCTAATCGCCAACAGCGTCGAACGCGCGACGTGTTTAGTCGAGCGGCTCGCGCCCGGGCTGAAGCTCCCACGCAACATCGGTGATGCGAGCGGGGTCAACTAGGCCAGGCTCGGTGGCCCAGTGGGTGAGCAGGGCATCCTTGATTAGGGCAGCACTCGAACCTGGATTCGGCCTGGTCGCGGGTTGATCCGATGGCCAATCTGGCGTTCGACCTG
>CAZXFZ010000107.1:0-415 GCA_964640285.1 uncultured Rhodoluna sp. | reverse complement strand
GGCGGGCAGCACCCGGCGCGCCAACTGCTCCGCCATAGGCGAGCGCACGGCATTCATGCCGCACACGAACAGGATAGAGCGAGGCAGGGCGCCGGGTGCCAGGACTAGCCTCGCCAGTGCAGCACGCAGACCAGGGTTCGGCAGAGTCGCCGCCCGCAGTGCAGCAATCTCGGCGGTCAGGGCCTGCAGTGGTTCGCCATCGATGAATCGCTGAATTCGCTCGGAAACCTCGGCCACCGAAGCCCTCACGCTCGCAGCCGCAGCCAACTCGCCAGTCTCGCTGAACCGCCAGTGGTCGGGCCGCTCGACAAACAGGCTCGGGCGGCCAACCGCCAGCGGATACTCGGCCAAGAAGCTAATGCCATCGGTCACCAGCAAGTCGGTGTCGAACACTTCGGCCAGGCTCAGATCTGCT
>CAZXFZ010000106.1:0-3812 GCA_964640285.1 uncultured Rhodoluna sp. | reverse complement strand
AACCCCGCTGCCGGTGTTCTCGACCTTGTCGGCACGCGACTTGTTGAGGATGTTCATGCCCTTATTGCGGAACACGCGCTCGATGACCTGCGCGGCGTCGTTGTCGTTGCCCGGCAAAACGGTGTCGCGGCTCGAAATCAGGGTGACCTCACTGCCTAGGTGCAGATAGGCGCTGGCAAATTCGGCACCGGTCACACCCGAACCAACGACAATCATGTGCTCTGGCAATTCGTCGAGGTTGTAGAGCTGCTTCCAGGTCAGGATGCGGTCGCCGTCAGGCTTGGCATCTGGCAGCTCACGCGGGCTCGCACCCACCGCGACGATGATGGTTTTGGCTTCCATGCGCTCGCCCTTGGTGCCCTTCGGGGCATCCTGCGCTGGTTCGAAGACGACGTGGTGGTTGCCATCGAGCCGGCCGGTGCCGTGCAGCACTCGAACGCCCTCTCGAATCAGGGTCTCGAGCATGTCACTCGATTGAGCTTCGGCAAGCTCTAGCAGGCGACGATTAACCGTGGCCAGGTCGATCTCGATCTTTGGTTTGATGTGCTGGCCGCCGAACGAGAACTTGACGCCAAGCTTGGCTGCCTGCTCGACACGGCCGGCGGCCTCGGCGGTGGCAATCAGCGACTTCGAGGGAACAACGTCGGTGAGCACCGCGTTGCCGCCGACTCCGCTGCGTTCAATCAGGGTGACCTCTGCGCCGAGCTGGCGACCGGCGAGTGCGGCCTCGTAGCCTCCGGGACCACCGCCAATAATGACAATGTGGTGCGGTTTCTTGCCGGTGGTTGCCGAAGCAGCTGCTTGTGTGTTCACCCGCCTATTCTGCCAGTTGTGTGAGTTTTTTGGGTTTGCAATTGGGCTCACCGGATTCGTTCTAGACTCGAATGATGAGCAATCCACTCGATGTTTCAATGGCGAATCCCTTCGAGATCGCAAACCTGGCCGCAGCCCGAATCGCAGAGCTTTCGGGTGTCGAAAAGCATGACATTGCCCTTACCCTGGGCAGCGGCTGGGCCAAGGCAGCCGACCTAATCGGCGAAACCACAGCCACCATCAACGCAACCGACATCCCGGGCTTCAGTGCTCCATCGGTTGCTGGGCACGTGCCGACCATTCGCTCAATCGCACTGCCAAACGGCAAGCAAGCGCTGGTGCTTGGCGCTCGCACCCATTTCTATGAGGGCCACGGCGTGCGACGCGTCGTGCACGGTGTTCGCACCGCAGCTGCAGCTGGCGTTCAAACCATGGTGCTGACCAACGGCTGCGGTGGCATGCGTGAGCACTGGAAGCCGGGCACACCCGTGCTAATCAGTGACCACATCAACCTGACCGCGGCCAGCCCACTCGAGGGTGCCAAGTTTGTTGACCTGACCGACCTCTATTCGTCACGCCTGCGCGAGGTTGCGAAGAGCGTTGATTCAAGCCTCGACGAAGGGGTTTACGTTCAGTTCCGTGGCCCCCAATACGAGACGCCGGCTGAGGTTCAGATGGCCAAGATTCTCGGTGGCGACCTGGTTGGAATGTCAACCGCCCTCGAGGCAATCGCTGTTCGCGAGGCCGGCATGGAGCTGCTGGGTATCTCGTTGATGACCAATCTCGCTGCGGGCATTCAGAAGACTCCACTAAGCCATGCCGAAGTGCTCGAAGCCGGGCGTGAGGCCGAGGCGCGAATCAGTGTGTTGCTTGCAGAAATCGTGGCAAAGCTCTAAACCATGAACCAACCAGAACTACTGGATGCCGCCAGGGCGTGGCTCGCCCAAGACCCAGACCCGCAGACCCGAGTCGAGCTCGATGCGCTGATTGCAGCGCAGGATTACGATGAGCTCGAATCGAGATTCGGCACCCGACTCGGCTTCGGAACAGCCGGCCTGCGCGGTGAACTCGGAGCCGGGCCAAACCGCATGAACCGCGTTTTGGTGGCGCAGGCGGCCGCGGGAATCGCATCCTATTTGCTCAAAAACCGCGATCAGCTGCTAGATCGCAACGGCAGGCTCGGCGTGATTATCGGGTTCGATGGTCGCAAGAACAGTGACGTCTTTGCCGAAGATAGCGCGCAGATTTTTGCCGCTGCCGGCATTGACACCTGGCTGATTGGGCAAGTTCCAACTCCGGTTTTGGCCTTCGCAACCAAGCACTGGAAGGCCTCGGCTGGCATCATGGTGACGGCATCGCACAATCCTCCGCGCGACAACGGTTACAAGGTCTATCTGGGTGGCCAAAACGGTGGTTCGCAAATCATTTCTCCGGTTGATAAAGAGATTGCTGCCGAAATTGCCGAGATTGCAGCGACGCTGACCTTCGATGAGATCCCAAAATCGGCTGACTTCAACCGCTCTGGCGAGCACGCGCTTCACGAATACATCTTGGCCACCTCTAATTTGGTTGGGGCCGTGCCGGTTGGCCCCCAGCCGCAATTCGTTTATTCGGCGATGCACGGTGTCGGCTACAAAACCACGGCCCAACTGTTCGACCTGGCTGGCATCAGTCACCTAACGGTCGTAGAGGAGCAAAACGAACCAGACGGCGATTTTCCGACCGTGGCTTTTCCGAACCCAGAAGAACCAGGGGCCATGGATCTGGCATATGCCAAAGCTAGGTCGATTGGTGCCGACCTGATTATTGCCCAAGACCCCGATGCTGACCGACTCGCGGTTGCTGTTCCCGACGCTTCTTCGCCTGAGGGTTTCCGCCGCCTAACCGGTGATGAGATTGGCCTTGTTCTTGCCGATCGTTTGGCTGGTTGGTGGGCAGATCGCGGCGGTCAACTAGCAAGAAATGGCGAGACACCCAATCTGGCCTGTTCGATTGTCTCGAGTTCAGCGCTTGCTGAGGTGGCCAAGCACTACGGTCTGGGTTTCAAGCAAACACTTACCGGCTTCAAATGGATCAGCAAAGTTCCGAACCTGCTGTTCGGCTATGAAGAGGCACTCGGTTATTGCGTTGACCTCGGCCATACCCCAGACAAAGACGGCATTTCGGCCAGCCTCGTGATTGCCGACCTCGCCATCGAGTTGCACCAGCGCGGCAGCAACCTCGAGAGTCATCTGGCCGAGTTGGGTGAGCGTTACGGGTTCTTTGCCACCTCGCAAATCAGCATCCGCTTCAGCGATCTTTCAAAGATTGGTGAATTGGTCGGCAGGATGCGCACTGCGCCACCGACCGAACTTTGCGGACTGCCGGTTCGGTTCACCGACCTAAGCCTGGGCAGCGCCGAACTGCCGGCTACCGACGGCGTGCGCCTCGACCTTGCCGACGGCAGGAGGGTCATCGTGCGACCTTCGGGAACCGAGCCCAAGGTCAAGTGCTACCTTCAGGCGACGGGCACATCGGCGTCGATTGCCAAAAATCTGCTCGCCGAGCTCGAATCAGCTATGCGGGTCGTGCTCGCTTAGTCGGGTCATGCTCGCCTAGTCGGGTCGTGGTCGCCTAGTCAGGTTGGCAAGAGGGTGGCACCTAGGCCTTGGGCCGAGCAATCCAGTTCTTAACGCTTTGCGGAATCGGCAGGCCAGCGGCATCATCGTCGGCAGCAATCGGTTGATCGGCTACGACCCGCAGCGGCACCACACCAGCCCAAACTCCTGTTCCGATGTCGTTCGGGTTGTCTTCGACTCCCCCATCGCGAACCTTCACCGATGCCTCGTCCAACGAAAGCGCGAGGATCGTCGTTGCCGCCAATTCTTTCTTGGTGGCGGGGCGCACCTCGGAAACTCGGCCGGGAATCAGCGCATCGCTTAGCGCATCCAACGCCTTTGCCTTTTCATCACCGGTGACCTCGCGAGCAGCGCCGAAAACCACAACCGAACGGTAGTTCA
>CAZXFZ010000105.1:2280-3929 GCA_964640285.1 uncultured Rhodoluna sp. | reverse complement strand
GCCAAATTTGGAGCGCAATTTGAACCATTCGACCAGAATCGAGTGGTCGAAACCCTGCGTGAGGTCGTCACGCAAGCCAGGCAATGAAACTTCGTGAAAGACTAAGCCCATGACGAATCCGAAACTGCTCGTAATCGTTCACGACAAAGACGGCAATCTGAACGAGCTAGCCGCACCATTGGCTGAAGAAGGTCTGTTCCTAGACATCTGGGATGCCGAACACGACAAAAACATGCCAGCACTCGATCAGCTCGACCAGTACGACGGCATCATTTCGCTGGGTGCGCAAGCCGGAGTGCTCGAAGAAGCCGACTACGCGTGGATGCCCCACGAGCGCAAAATCCTGCAGTGGGCTCTTAAGACCGAGACTCCCCTTCTGGGTCTGTGCTTCGGTTCGCAGCTGATCGCATCGGCGGCCGGTGGCGAGGTTTACAAAGCCGAGATTGGTGAGTTCGGTTGGACCGAGGTCGACATGGCCCCCGAAGCCCAAAACGACCCAGTGCTCAGTTCGCTGCAACTCGGTGACCCGACCTCAAAGCCGCTGGCGTTTCACTTTCACTACGACACCTTCACCCTGCCCGAAAACGCCGTATTGCTTGGCGAAACAAACGGCATCAAAGAGGCATACCGAATCGGCAATTCGGCTTGGGCAACTCAGTTTCACCCCGAGGTTGGCCTCGCGCAGATGCTGTCTTGGTTCAGCACCTATCGCGACTCATACGAGCGTCGCGGAATCGATGTCGAAGAGCAGATTCGCCTCAGCCACCAAAACTGGATGCGTTACCGCCAACAGGCTATTGCGCTCTCAAAGGCCTTCGCCGCGCAGGTCAAGCAGCACGCAGCTAGGCGCTAGCGAGCAAGTTTTGTTGCGAGTTCGGCATCCACTTCGGCCTTGATTTCGTTGGCAGTCTTGCCATCTGCGTCATAAGTTCCGTGTAAGCCTGCCGGAACGCTCACCTTGAATCCCGCCGCGAGTGCGCCGAGCGCGGTGGAGCGCACACACATTTCGCTCTGACACCCGATCATCTCGATTTCATCGATTCCAAGATTGCGAAGCCGGTCGGCTAGCTCTGGGTTCGACTCGAAGGTGTCTTGGGTTGTCTTGCGCACATGTATTTCACCCTCGACTGGTTCGAACATCATCGGCCAAAGCAGACCTCCTGGCGCATCTGGCCATGGCTCCTCGCCATCGTTCTGCACGTGAACTACCTGCAGACCCTGCTCGCGAGCCTCGTACAGTCGCGCCTTTAGCCTTGGCAAAAGATCGTCGGCATCGGGCAATCGCCCCTCATAAGGGGCAAATCCCCACTGCTGAACATCGACAACGAAAAGCGCTTTAGCCATGGCCACAGTCTAGAGTGAAGCCGTGCGGTTTGAATTTGAAACGGATGCCTTCGAGTGGCGCGGCCCAGCCCCATTCGTGTTCTTGAGGATGCCCGATGACCAAGCACTAGAACTGCGCGAGCAGATTGCTCAACTCAGCTACGGCTGGGGGTGCATTCCCGCCGACATCACCATCGGCAAAACGACGGTCTACACCGCACTAATTCCGAAGGATGGCGGCTACCTCGTGCCGCTCAAGGACGCGACCGAGGTGCTGTCGAACAACGCGCCCTTCACCGAAGGCACCGACTACAGCGACAAGGGCA
>CAZXFZ010000105.1:1641-2270 GCA_964640285.1 uncultured Rhodoluna sp. | reverse complement strand
CGGGGCGCGAGACCTCGGAACACAAGAGCGCCTTCGACGCCTATCTGAGGAGCGGCGAGGATCGCGCGCTGCGCGTCCTCGACACCAAGGCGATGTCCTATGGCTCCGGCCCGGATGGCGGCTATCTCGTGCCGCTAAAGCTCGCGATACGCAAGCCCGAGAAGATCGAGATCGGCGACTCGGTTGCCATTGAGGTTGCAGTGCGCGAATAGCGCATCCTCGTGAATAAATCGCGATTCGCGTTGGTTAGAAGTTGCGACGAACCTATCGAGGAGCAAACATGACCACTCTTGAAATCGGCGCAAAGGCCCCATCGTTCGAGCTTCTAGACCAAGACGGAAACACCGTCAAGCGCGCTGACTTTGCAGGCAAAAACGTAATTGTTTACTTCTATCCGGCGGCATCGACCCCAGGTTGCACCACTCAGGCCTGTGACTTTCGAGACAACCTGAACTCGCTAAAGGCAGCTGGATACGTTGTGCTCGGCATCTCGCCCGACGAACCAAAGAAGCTCAAGAAGTTTGTCGACAACGAGGGACTTACCTTTCCGCTGCTTTCTGACCCAGACAACGCGGTGCAGACGGCATACGGCGCTTATGGCGAGAAGTCGATGTATGGAAAGACCTACA
>CAZXFZ010000105.1:0-1631 GCA_964640285.1 uncultured Rhodoluna sp. | reverse complement strand
CGACCTTCGTGGTTGATGGCGAGGGCAAGATTGCTAAGGCGATGTACAACGTCAAGGCAACCGGTCACGTTGCCAAGCTGCGCGGCGAACTAGGGCTCTAAACAACCACAGGTTCTTCGGCTGGCTTCGAAGTCACCAGCCAGTATGCCGAGCAATCCCGCTCGCGGCCTAAATCGCCCGATTCAACAAGCATTCGACGCATTAGAGCGAAATCATCGACGTACTGCTCAAACAGATCGCTGATTTCTTTTTCGCTGTAGCGGCGGCCGGGCTCAACTAAGCTGAGCAACCACTTGCTGAGCGCGATCTTCTTTGAAAGACGCACCGGGAGCCTGGTTATGCGTCCTTCGCCATTCGCAAAGGATCGAAATTCAGTTGGAATCACTTGAGTCACAGCTCGAACCTATCGCAGCTTTTGTCGCCAAGCCGAGTATGAGTGAATCGCGCGATCGTGCGGCTGGCGCAACCAGGGGTAAGGATGCAGTTCAGCAACCTCGCCGAATTTCTTGAAACTCGGCACCGGGGCATAGGTAACCGCCACTCGGTTTTCGGCTGCGAATTGGTAAGGGCTACCTAGGAACACTCGTACATCTCGGCGCTCGGCCAGATCCTGCAGAGTTTCGAGATAGAAGAAGATGCGCTTTGACGACAGCTGCAGGTCGGCGAGCGCATCCCGGTTGAACACGAACACCACCGGCAGATGCGGATTTGCGACCAGAGCGGGGTCTGAATCCCCCATCGAGTCGACGGTCAGAAGCACGAACTCGGGAGCTTCACGTCGAATCGGTTGAACCGGCCCGGTCGTTGCTGCCAAGTCTGGGTCAGACTTCAGCAACGGCAGCTCAGGCGCGGCCGGCAAGTCAACCTCAGCCGGAAACTCTTGGATCGGGCAGGCGTTGTTCAGCGGACACTTGCCGCACAAACCGGGTGCCCGCTTCTCGACCTGCCAACGGGCGAATCCGTAGGGCTTGCCAGCCGAACCCACAGTCCACTGCCAACCGAGCAGGTTTGCGGCACGCGAGCCATCGAGCAGGTTCTGATACATGCGTTCTTGGCCGTGCAGCCAACCCTTGCCGTTTCGAACAGTCCAATGTGACGCCAGCCACATTCGAGTCTGATTGACCAGCCAACCGTCGGTTTCGAGCTCGTCGACAACGGTGTCGATGCACAGCATGTCGCGGTTCCAGCCATCGCCCTCGGTCAGCCGATTTTGCTCTTTGCGCAGGTTATAGAAAAACTCAGTGCCGATGCGCGCATACAAGTGCCGGGCATACTCCTGCCAGAGCAGCTCGTCCTGGAACTTCTCGCGATCTTGATAAGGAGCTTTGTCGACGGCCTTCCAAACCTGCTTTAGGGTTAGCAGATTGTGGCGAATGTAAGGCGAGAGCACGCTGGCACCCCTTGCCGACTTTGGCAAAACCTCAGAGCGACGGGATGCGTATCCGCGAATGTCTAGTTGCTCGAGTGCCCGATCGGCAGCGGTCTGCCCGCCACGAATCGGGCTGCGGCCGCCGCCCGAGTGCAAGCCCTCGAACTGCTTCTCGACGATAGCCTCTAAGTCGCCACTGATGTCGATAGGTTCAAACATGATTCGGCGTCTAGGCAACTATCGAAAGGATGCGTGTAGCTGC
>CAZXFZ010000104.1:0-3946 GCA_964640285.1 uncultured Rhodoluna sp. | reverse complement strand
CAAATCAATTGTGAGGTCTTCATGGGTTCAGTAATCAAGAAGCGTCGCAAGCGTATGTCGAAGAAGAAGCACCGCAAGTTGCTTCGCAAGACTCGCCACCAGCGTCGCAACAAGAAGTAAGTCTTCTTACGCCTCACCCGTCGTGCTCAATCGAGCCGGCGGGTTTTGCGCTTAATGTGAGTCGAGCTCTTTGGTTGACTCGGTTTAGCGGTTAGCGCGAAGTTCGCGCTTTTTGAAGTCCAGAATCTTCCAGCCAGCAGCTTTTGCGTGCTTGGTGAGGATCTTGTCTGGATTGACGCATACCGGATGGCCGACTCGCGTCAGCATTGGCAAATCGTTGTGGCTGTCTGAGTATGCGTAGGAGCGTTTCAGGCTGATGTTTCGCTCTTTGGCCAGTTGTTTGATTGCCTTGGCTTTTGCCTTGCCGTGCAAGGGTTTGCCCACGAGGCGACCGGTCAGGATGCCGTTTTCGCGCTCAACGATTGTTCCTAGGCCGCCGGTTAGCCCGAGGCGGTGCGCCATGATCTCGGCAATTTCAATAGGCGTTGCAGTGACCAACCAAACTTCGCGACCGGCTGCGATGTGTTCCTTGGCTAGGCGCACAGTCTCGGGCCAAAGTTTTGGGCTGATGTAGTCCTGGTAGACCATTTCGGTCATGTCGGCGAGCTCTTCGACCCGGTGGCCTGCAATCAAACCGAGTGCGCGGTCTTTGATTTCGGTCAGGGTTTTGGCTGTCTCACCACGCGCGATAAAGCGGGCTTGGTGCCAAGCGAAGTTCCAGAAATCTCGTCGACTGAAGAACTTCTTTTTGAAGGCGGCCTTACCGAACAGAAAGCTCGACGAACCCCGAATCAGGGTGTTGTCGACATCGAAGAATGCGGCTTCGATTTTGGGTTGCGGGCTGGGCTCCTTGGGCACCAAACAAGTCTAAGGCGGGCCTTAGGCTAGAAGGGTGAATATCGCTCTAATGCTAGTTGGCAAGCCTGGCTGTCACCTTTGTGAGGATGCCGAACTGGTCGTGCGAAGGGTGATGGCAGAGTTTCTCGGGGCCTATTCTGATCAGCCCTCTGTGCAGGTTTCGTTGGCGGAATTGAATATCCTCGAGGATGAAGCATTGGCTCTGCGGCATTCAGAAGAGATTCCCGTTTTGCAGATTGACGGCAAGACGCATGCTTACTGGCGAGTTGACCCGGTGCGACTGCGTGCCGCGCTTGAGGCGCAGCTAACTAAACCACAGATCCAGAGGAATGAACGATGCGTGTGATTTTCAAACTGATTCGCAAGTTTTGGTTTCCCATTTTGGTGGTTGCTCTCAAGTTGCTGAGCAAGCGTTTTCCGTTTGCGAAAAAGGCGCTCTCGATAATCACCAAACTCAAGTAGGTTCCGACTGGTGGCCGTAATGGGTCTGAGTGGGTGTCCGTGTGGGACTTCGTGCAATCGACAAATTAGGCGGTTTTCCGCGTCAAATTGACTACCTACTACACCAAATATCGCAACAAACTGAATCTCAAAGATTTGAGGAACTACCCAATTTGAGGCAGTTCCTGAGATCTTCAGGATTTGAAATATCGCGATATTTGGATCACTGAGTGGTCAATTTGATGTGGAAAGGAGCCCAATTTGAAGTGACGAGAGAGTCCAAAATCGGACCCACCTAGTGCCCCGAAAACTAGACTCACCAGCTCAGAACTAGACTCACCGGCCCAACCCAGCGAATCAACCGAGTGGCTTAGCCCAGCATCCAGCGCCGCAAGTCGCGACTAAGGCTCGAGGCGGTTTGGTCCGCGGAACAAGAATCCAACCTCACGAATGTTTGGCTGGTGCAGCAACAGCATCAGCACGCGCAGCAAGCCCATGCCAAAACCGCCGTGCGCCGGAGCTCCATACTTGAAGAAGTCGAGGTAGGTCTGCAGACCCTCAGGCTCCAAGCCCTTCTGCTTAACCTGCTCAATCAAGACATCCAGTCTGTGTTCGCGCTGCGCGCCAGTGGTGATCTCTGTGCCTCGCCAAATCAGGTCGTATGAGTTGGTCAAGCCTGGGTTGTCGGCGTGACGCATGTGATAGAACGGCCGAACCGAAGCCGGATAGTCAGTAACAAACACGAACTCGTGACCGTACTTCTCGGCCACGTGCGCGGCAATCTGCCTTTCACCCTCAGGGTCGAGGTCGCCACCGCGAGCAATTTCGTGTCCGCGCTCCTTGATGATGTCAACCGCATCCGACAAAGCAATCCTCGGGAAAGGCAGACTTGGCACAACCACGTCAACACCGAAGCGAGCAAGGATTTCTTCGCCGTGCGCATCCTTGACGGCCTGAATCGCGCGCTGCAGCAACTGCTCCTGGATGGCCATGATGTCCTCGTGCGAGTCGATCCATGAAACCTCGATGTCAACCGACACGAACTCGGTGGCGTGACGCGACGTGAACGAAGGGTCGGCGCGGAACACCGGACCAATCTCAAACACGCGACCCAACCCAGCCATCATCGCCATCTGCTTGTAGAACTGCGGGCTCTGTGCCAGATAGGCGTGACCCTCAAAGTATTCGAGCTTGAATAGCTCGGCGTTCGACTCCGAAGGCGAAGCCATCAACTTTGGCGAGTGAATCTCGACGAAGCCGTTTTCGACCCAGTACTGGCGCCAGGCGTTTTCGATAGTGGTCTGGATGCGGAACACCAGGTTCATCTCGCTGCGACGCAGGTCAAGGAAACGCCAGTCCATGCGCTTGTCGATCGACGTATCCTCAGCAATTGGGGTTTCTGGGTCGGCAAGCGTGACAACCTCAAGGTCATCGAGCTGAATCTCAAGACCGCCGAGCTTGACGCGCTCGTCATGCTTTAGACGACCGGTGACCCAAACGAATGAACCAGCGGTCAGCCCTGAAATCTTGGCCGCGAGAGCATCGTTTTCGTCTGGCTGGTCATCGACGACCGGGCGTGGGTAAGTGACCTGAACATCGCCAGATTCATCGCGCAAAACAACGAACTGGATGCGCTTCTGGTCGCGAAGTTTCTCGACCCATCCGCCTAGAACAACGGGGCCGTCTTCACGTGCGGCCAAATCTTTAACGAGGATGCGCTCGCGCATAAGAATCCTTAGCTTTTTTCGGTCCGTTCGCAGTCTGTGAAGACGCTGAACGCTCTAAACGACAAGTTTAGCCGAGGGTAAACTTGTAGCATGCCCGCTGACCGCATCCACCTGATTCGTCACGGCGAAGTTCACAATCCAGACCAGGTTTTGTATGGTCGGTTGCCACATTTTCGCCTGACGTCACGAGGTCACGAGATGGCAGAAATGGCGGCCCGAGAACTGAAGGATGCGAAGCGTCGAATTTCAAGACTGATCTCATCGCCGCTGCTGAGAACTCGCGAGTCCGCAGAGCACATCCAAGACCTGTTCGATGTTCAGGTCACCACTGACCAAAGGCTGATTGAGCCCTACAACATTTTCGAAGGACGCCGGCTGACTGCCGGGCACATCGCACTGCGCCCGCATCTGATCTTTCACCTGCGAAACCCGAAGCAACCGAGCTGGGGCGAACCCTACGAGCAAATTCTCGAGCGCATGCTGGCGGTGATCCACGAAGCGAATGAATCGGTGGTAGATGGAGATGTGGTGCTGGTTACCCACCAGCTGCCGATTGTGATGGTTCAGCGTCACCTCTCTGGCTTCGAGTTGCCGCACTCTCCAAAGAGCCGCCGCTGCTCGCTCAGTTCAATCACGACTGTTCAAGTTCGCAACGGCAAGGTTCAGCCCAAGAACTACAGCGAACCGGCAGCAGCTCTAGTTGCAGTAGACAGTGGGGCCGTCTAGTGAATCTGCACCGAAGCACCACGTCAGCTAGAAGGAGCTCGAAAGCCCTGAAGGCTCTTGCAGCAACCGCGCTAGCAGGGCTGCTGCTGAGTGGTTGCACAGCGAGTGACCCACTAGCAGAGCAATTCAAAGCT
>CAZXFZ010000103.1:0-3968 GCA_964640285.1 uncultured Rhodoluna sp. | reverse complement strand
GCCCATGAAGCGGTCTGCGGGTGAAATGTGCTTGCGCCGACATCGAAACGCGAAGGCGTGCCGCCTGTCACAGACACCTTGTAGATGCCGCCGGCTGGTTCATACAGATAAAGGTTTGAACCTGCAACTGCAATTGAGTCGATCGAGGTTCCTACACCGGCCTTCAGGGTCACCATGTTTGCACCGGTGAAGTCCGTTTTGACGAGGTCGCCGTTTCGAACGAAATAGAGGTTAGTGGCGTCGGCGGCTATGGCTGAGCCGATCGTGCCCGAAACCGCTGTTGTAGGTGAGGAACCAGAGGTTGCCGTCGCCGAGGCACTCGTGCCAGCCCAGGCGAGGCTATAAGTCGGGGTCGCCTGAGCCTCGGTGGCAGATAGAGCCAAACCAGCAAAAGCGATAGATAGGGATGAGATCGCAGCGCTTAGTTTCGACTTACGTAACTTGTTCCAGACCGACATTTTGACTCCCTTGCAGTCGTGTTCGTCACGAGTCTAGCGAGTATTTTGAATTACTTTCAAAATAGACGGGGGCTACGATTGAGCTATGCCATCAGCCGCCAGCTCCGCAAAAACGCGAAATGCCCTCGTTCTTGCCGCGCAAGGTTTTCTCGCTGTTGGTCGCGAAGATTTTTCGGTTCCTGAAGTCACCCGGGCGGCTGGTGTCTCGGTGGTAGCCGTATCCACAAAAATCACCGATAAATCCCACCTCATTGAGCAAGCTGCGATTGCCGCTCTCGAAGAAGTGATCCCTGACCTGCAGCGCATTGTGATGAGCCAGGAGGACAGGGCTCTCGGTTTCTTGGCATCCATGGCCTACTCATGCAGCTTCCCTGAGACAGATCCCCGCCTTGCACGAATCATCGTCACAGCCGGAGTTTCTGGTTATGCCAGCGATCGTTCCTACGCCGCAGGCCCTATCGAGTCACTTGCCGACAGCGCGGCGAAAGGCCTAGCAAAATGCGACGACCCAGAAGCGTTTGCATTGATGGTCTCGGCCGCATACATGAATGTTTTGGCAATTCAAATGTCTGACAATCCCGTGCCTCAACTTGCTGAACGAACCATCCGTCAATTAGGTCGAATGCTGGGCTATAGCGACTTGCAACTGGATGCCATCATCTCGGGTTCGCCCGAAGTCCAATAGGCTCGAGGCATGACTTCGAGACTGCAGCCATGGGTTGCTAAATACATCGGCTCGGGCCTGATCTGGGGCAGTTCGTTTCTGTTCATCGCCGTCGGTGTGCGCGCCCTACCTCCGGTCGGTGTCGCGTTCTGGCGCCTGCTAATCGGCGCGGTCACGATGTTCATCATTCTGAAAGCCGGACGCAATCACCTGCCGCGAGAGGCATCGACCTGGGGCAAGATGGCGATCGGTGGTCTCTTCATGAGCGCGATTCCGTTCGTGCTTTTTTCTTATGCCGAGCAGCATGTGTCGAGCGCGGTTGCCGGCATCATCAACGCCGCTACCCCGGTCATGACCGTGCTGATGATCCTGCTGTTCTTTCGCGAAGAGAAGCCGAACCGACAGACCCTGATTGGGCTCGGCATCGGCTTGGTCGGTGTCGCCGTTGTGCTCGGCGTCTGGGACGGCTTCGGCAAGAGTGACCCAACCGCGGTTCTCGCACTCGTGGCGGCCATCGCCTGTTACGGCTTCGGCACTCCGTTCATGCGCAAGTTCATCGGCCCGCTGCATCTGCCAGCATCGGTCAGCACCTTCGGCCAGATTTCGACCGCGACCGTGATTCTCGCCCCGTTCTATTGGTCGGGCACACTCACGACCGGGCCGATTCACCTCGAAACCGTTCTGGCGATGGTGGCCCTCGGTGCGCTTGGTAGCGGCATCGCATACTGGCTCTATTACGGCGTAATCGCCGCGGCCGGCTCGACCATCGCATCATCGGTCACACTGATCACCCCGCTGGTTGCGGTCACGCTCGGCATTTTGCTGCTTGGCGAAAAACTTCACTGGTATGAGCCAATCGGCGGCCTAATCGTCATACTCGGTGCCGCTTGGGCACAGGGTTACTTCGCTAGAAAGCCTCGCGCTTGAGTCTGGCATCGTCGATCCGCGGGCGACTCAGCGGAGTCGACGGCTTGCTGCTTGCCGTAGCGCTGGTCTGGGGTTCGAGCTACCTGGTCGCCAAAGAATTGACCAACCACGCGCCGATTGCGGGCCTTCTCTCACTGCGATTCGGCAGCGCCGCGCTATTGATGTTCGGCATCTGGGCGGTTGGCCGCACGATGGGCAAACGCGAAAAGTTCAGCAAGTGGGATGTTCGCCTCGGCGCGCTCTATGGCCTGCTGGTCGGCACCATCATGTGGATCGAAACCAACTCGATTCACCTCACCTCGGCCACCAACGCCGGCCTGATCATCAGCCTCACCATCATCTTCACCCCGATCATCGAAGGTGCTTGGGCGCGCAACTGGCTGCCACCAGTTTTCTTCGTCGCAGCGGTCGGCGCTGTGGTCGGTGTCGCGCTGCTTGTCAGCGCGGGCGGGTTCGCCAACCTCAACCTCGGCGACTTCATCATGCTCGGCGCGGCCATCATTCGCGCCTGGACCACCACGATTCAAGGCCGCTTCGCCATAGGAAAGACCCTCAGCTCGTTCAATGTCACGGTCGTTCAGTTCGCCGTCATTGGCATCGGGTATGCGCTCATCGCGCCAAACGCCCTGGGTCAGACCATCGTTAGCTTCGGCGGGCAACAGTGGCTCGAGCTGGCATACCTCGTGCTGTTTTGCTCGGTCTTCGGCTTTGTGGGGCTCATGGTCGGCATCCGTCGCACTTCGGCCACGCGAGCGAGCCTGCTGCTCAGCACCGAACCGGTTTGGGCGGTCGTGGTCGCGGCTGGATTCGGTGGCGAGACTCTCGGTTGGCTCGGCGCACTTGGCGCCGCGATGATTATCGGCTTTAGCTATTGGGGCTTGAGCATTGAGGCCAGCTGGCGGCAGCCCACTCAGCCTGAGCAGTAATCGTCAGGCTCGGGTTCACGCCCGGATTCGCGCTTAGCGTGCTGCCATCGAAGATGTGCAGACCCGGTTGACCATAGACGCGCAGGTATTCATCGACAACGCCCTCGGCAGGGCTCGGGGCGATCACGCATCCGCCAAGAAAGTGCGCGGTTAGCGGCACGCCAAACGGTTCACCGATGACGGCACCCGGAGTGGCATCAATATCGGATGCGATCGAGCGCGCGAGGTCGTGACCCGCGGCAACCCAGCTCGGGTTGGCCTCGCCGTGACCTTGGCGGCTGGTCAGCTTTGCACCGAAAAGCCCGCGCTTCAAGTAAGTGACGAGCGAATTATCGCGAGCCTGCATCACCAGCAGAATCAGCGTGCGCTCGGGCCAGCGACGCAGGTTATAGAAGCTCGGCAGGCGCAGCAGATTGCGCAGGGTCGCGCCGATGAGTCGAGCAGGATTCGGCTGGTCGCGCTTCGTGTCGCCGCTCTTGCCGCTCGCCAACACCGACTGCAGCATGCCCATGAAGCCACTGCCGCGGCCGTAACGCACAGATTCAACGTGGGTGTCTGGCGACGGATAAACCGAGGATGTGATCGCGCTACCGAGACTGAAATCGTGGTCGTCGTTGTGGGCGACTACACCCAGCAGAGACTCCGAGTTGGTGCGGCTGAGGTGGCCGAGTTTGTCGCTGATGCCAGGTAGGCCGCCGGCTGCGCGCGAACGCTGGAGGAGCTTGGCCGAACCGAGGGCTCCGGCCGCGACGATGACCTCCGGCACGTCTAGCACGCGGGTTCCGCGGCGAGAGCGAGGGCTGGCATTCGACTGGCGCAGGTGCAGGCGATAGCCGGTCGGCTTGCCCGATTCGTCTGCCGGCAATTGCTCAATGAGCTGCACGGTGGTGTCGGCAATCACCTGCGCGCCAGCCTTCTCGGCGAAATACAGATAGTTCTTGACGAGGGTGTTTTTAGCGCCGTGGCGGCATCCTGTCATGCACTCGCCACAGT
>CAZXFZ010000102.1:1437-3989 GCA_964640285.1 uncultured Rhodoluna sp. | reverse complement strand
GTTGAAATCAAGTTGGATTGTCGACATCTGCCAGGTTCGACCTATTGCGTCTCTTGCCTGAACTGAAATCTTCGGTCCGTAAAATGCCGCGCCACCTGGGTCGGGTACTAGCTCGAGACCTGAGTCGGTCGCCACCTTCGAGAGCGTCGAAGTTGCGCGTTCCCAGATTTCATCCGAGCCGACGAACTTGGGGTTGCCCTCTTCGCGGGTAGACAACTCAAGATAAAAGTCATTCAAACCATAATCACGAAGAAGTCCGAGAACGAAGTTCAAAACATTTGTAAGCTCTTGCTCCATCTGGTCTGGAGTCACGAAGAGGTGTGCGTCATCCTGAGTCATTCCTCGAACTCGGGTTAGGCCGTGCAGCACACCACTCTTTTCGTAGCGGTAAACAGACCCAAATTCAAAAAGACGCATCGGCAAATCGCGGTAGCTTCGTGCCCTCGAGCGATAAACCAAGATGTGGAAGGGGCAGTTCATGGGCTTCAGGTAGTAATCCTGCCCTTGCTTTGTAATGTTTCCCGAAGAATCTACCTCTTGATCGAGTTTCATCGGTGGGAACATGCCATCGGCGTACCACGCAAGGTGTCCCGATGTTTCGAAGAGATTGCTCTTAGTGATGTGTGGTGAGTAAACGAACTCATAGCCGGACTGCTCGTGCTTCGCGCGGCTGTAATCCTCCATGACCCTGCGCATGATTCCACCCTTAGGGTGGAACACGGCCAAGCCAGAGCCAACCTCGTCTGGGAACGAGAAGAGATCGAGCTCTTGGCCAAGCTTGCGGTGATCGCGGCGGGCTGCCTCTTCGAGGCGTTCCTGGTGAGCACGGAGATCCTCTTTGCTAGACCAAGCCGTTCCATAGATGCGCTGAAGTTGCTTGTTGTTCTCATTGCCGCGCCAGTATGCGGCAGCGACTCTGGTCAGTGAAAAGGCGGTACCAACTGTTCTAGTGCTTGGCACGTGAGGGCCTCGACACAGGTCCTTCCAGATGGTCTCGCCAGTTGAAGGATCTATGTTGTCGTAGATTGTGAGCTCACCTGCACCAACTTCAGCAGCGCCGTCGCCTAGTGCTTCGCTGTTTGACTTCAGCGAAATGAGTTCAACTTTGTAGGGTTCTTTGCTGAGTTCCTCTAAGGCATCCTGCTCGCTTGTTACGCGACGACTAAACCGTTGCCCCGCGCGCACAATTCGCTCCATTTGCTTTTCAAGCGCCTTCAAATCCTCAGGCGTGAATGGTGTCTCCACATCGAAGTCGTAGTAGAAACCATCACGGATCGCCGGTCCGATGCCTAGTTTTGCCTCTGGTTTGAGAGTTTGGACAGCCTGGGCCAAGACGTGTGCGGTCGAGTGGCGCAGAATTGCTAGCCCCTGTTCAGACGAAATGACAATGGACTCGACGGAATCCGAAGCCGCAGGCTGATAGGCAAGGTCGCGCGCCTCACCGTTTACATTCATCGCGATCACCGATTTGTCGGTGAAAATCTTGAACCCGTCTGTGCCCTGTTCGATCGACTGTGAGACACCGTCAACGGTAATAACTATCTGCGGCACGAAGACTCCATTTGTAGATGCTGAACCCTTAGAAGTCTAGCCAGTATCGGCTTGGTAACAGTCGCGAAAGTTAGGTGTGCCTTGCTAGCGCCCCTCTGTGGACGGTTGTAGTTTTGCCACATGGTCAAGCCAAACACGCCGACAGAAGATGCAATTCTCGCAAGTGCGGAGTTCCAGCAATCCGCAATGTCGCACAAACTCAACTGGCTTCGCGCGGGCGTGCTCGGCGCCAACGACGGCATTGTGTCTACTGCCGGTCTAATCTTCGGTGTCGCTGGTGCAACTAACGATTCCAATGCAATCTTGATCGCAGGTATCGCAGCGATGGTGGCGGGTTCAATCTCGATGGCTGGCGGTGAGTACACCTCAGTAAGCGCGCAGCGCGACAGTGAAATCGCGGCAATTCGAAAAGAACAGGCCGAGCTCGCGGCAAATCCGGATGCTGAACTGCGCGAACTCGCTTGGTTTTATGAGCAAAAGGGCATGAGTCCCGAGCTGGCAATAAAAGTGGCCGAAGAGCTGACAGCAAAGGATGCGCTAAAGGCTCACGCGGAGGCCGAACTTGGAATCTCACACGACAGCCACGTAAGCCCCACAGCAGCCGCAATCGCATCCTTCGTGGCATTCGCGGCGGGTTCTGCTCTGCCGTTGCTGACGGCGACCGCTACTCCCTGGCCAGCTGCCCGAATTCCTATGACCGTTGTGGCAGTCGCCGCCTCGCTCGCGCTAACAGGCTTTGTCGCGGCCAAAATCGGAGGCGCAAGACCATTTCGGGCAGTGATTCGCAACGTTTTAGTGAGTCTCCTCACTATGTCGATTACCTACGGAATTGGTCTACTAGTTGGCGGCAACCTCCCTGCCTAGCAAAAGCGAGAGCCAGTCATTCAAAGTTAGACTTCTCGGGTGACTGAACTGAAGAAATACGACGTCGTACTCGTTGGTGGCGGAATCATGAGTGCCACTTTAGGGACTCTGTTGAAAGCCGTTGCCCCTCAAAAAAC
>CAZXFZ010000102.1:588-1427 GCA_964640285.1 uncultured Rhodoluna sp. | reverse complement strand
AAAAACTATCCTCCTTATCGAGCGTCTCGAGGACATAGCGCTTGAGAGTTCTAACCCTTGGAACAACGCAGGCACTGGTCACGCCGCACTCTGTGAACTCAACTACATGCCAGACTCGAAAGACGGTTCACTGCCAGACCCAAGTAAGGCAATTGCAATTAACGAGCAGTTTCAACTCTCGCGCCAGTTTTGGGCATCTCTAGTCGAAGCTGGGGTACTCGGCGATCCAGCGAGTTTCATTCACTCGACTCCCCACATGACGTTCGTGCGCGGCGAAAAAGACGTCGACTACCTTCGTCGGAGGTTTGAGGCTCTAAAGTCACAACCCCTGTTCTCAGGCATGGAGTTCACAACAAGCTCCGAAAAAATCAGAGAGTGGGCGCCCTTACTTATCGAGGGGCGAGCTTCAAACGAACCAATTGCTGCGACGCGAATCACAACCGGAACAGATGTTGACTTCGGTGCAATCACACGACAGCTGGTAGCCGGTCTCGAGCGATCCGGAGCGGTTGTGAAACTGGGCTGCGAGGTCAAGTCACTAAAGCGCCACGGCGAAGGCTGGCTGGTTCAGACCAACCACACTGATCAGAGTTTCAAACGCGTACTTGCAGATTTCGTGTTTGTCGGCGCAGGGGGCTGGGCCTTGAAACTGCTTCAAAACGCACGAATTCCAGAAGTTAACGGTTATGGAACCTTCCCCGTGGGCGGACAATGGTTGCGAACAAACAACCCCGAACTCATTGCGAAACACCATGCCAAGGTCTACAGCCAGGCATCGGTCGGGGCGCCTCCGATGTCAGTCCCCCACCTCGACACCAGAGTTGTAGATGGAAAGACCA
>CAZXFZ010000102.1:0-578 GCA_964640285.1 uncultured Rhodoluna sp. | reverse complement strand
TTTCGGACCGTATGCAACTTCGAACCCCAAGTTCTTGAAGCGCGGTTCGATTTTTGACCTGCCTGCCTCTTTGCGAATCGGAAACCTGATTCCATACATCGCGGTAGGACTCAGCAACCTGGGCTTGATCAAATACTTAGTTGGTGAACTTTTGAAAACTAAGTCACGCAAGTTCGCATCACTGAAGGAATTCATGCCTACTGCAAGGCCTGAGGATTGGGAATTGCTAAACGCTGGCCAAAGAGCTCAGATAATCAAACGGGATGCCAAAGCTGGCGGTGTATTGCAATTCGGAACCGAGATCATCACCTCTGAAGACGGTTCGATTAGCGGCCTCCTGGGTGCCTCTCCTGGTGCTTCGACGGCTGTTTACGCGATGCTTCAGGTGCTCAAGACGGCATTCAAGGGCGAGTACGCAAGCTGGGAGCCGGAACTCAGGAAGCTGATGCCTGAATTAGGTAAATCGCTCAACAGTGATCCGACACTCGCAGAAGAATCGCTTGCGCGCACGGCCAAAATTCTGAAGCTCAGCTAATAGTCCAAGCAATAAAGTCCCCGGCAAAATGCTGGGGACTTTT
>CAZXFZ010000101.1:3401-3997 GCA_964640285.1 uncultured Rhodoluna sp. | reverse complement strand
GCAAGCAAGACGTTGGCGATTCCTTGCATTTCGGCGCGCGTGATGCGTTTTCCGTCGATTTCAATCTGCGAAACGAAGTCCCAAACATCTTGCTTCTCTGGGTCGGCCACTGGATTCAGCTCGGCCTGATCGAATACCCGATCAAGATAGGACTGCAAGATGACCCCCGAGCGCTCGCTTGGAATGTCGAAGTTGCGATCACGCAGAACCTCTTCGCCGGCCTTGGTGGTCTGACCTTTCTGGTGACTCTCGGCTGTCCACACATCGGGACCCCAGGAAAGCCACTCCTCATAGTCTTGCGGCCGCTTATAGATGATCGTCAAGCAGCCGATTACATAGGCGAGTGCAAACTCTGAGGCGATGTCTCCTGACCCCTTGCGTTTGATTTCTTCGATTAGCTTTCGTGCATGGGCAGCGAAGGCAGGACGATGCACCGCAATCGCGTCCCCCATGAATAGAGGCTGCACGGCTGATCGAAACTGAGTGTGGCGAGGCGGGTCAGCTTCTAACGGGAGCTGTCGATAGCTGCGAACATCGCGAGCACCGAGCAGATCACTCGAATAGGTTTGAAAGTCCTTTTCCGCCTCGCGCACCTC
>CAZXFZ010000101.1:0-3391 GCA_964640285.1 uncultured Rhodoluna sp. | reverse complement strand
TAGCCCCGAATTTCCTTTCGCACTAGCGCGCTCCCCTCTGTTTAGATTCCTTCGCGATTGATGAAGATTTGTATAGGTGCGGGTTCTGAATGAGTTCTTGCCAAGCCTTTTCAGCAGCGCCAATCAGCACCATCGGCTTGAGTTCAGTGACTCGTGGAACCAAGAAATCGCGGGTTCTAGACCGAAGCGCATCCTTGTTGAGCAAATTCAAGATTTCATCGAATCGGCACTTCACTAGCGACCCGAGGTATCCACCCAGAACAATCAGTTCTGGATCGTGCAAGTCGCGAAGTGTCATGAGCGCGGCTACCAAATAGCTCACCTGTTCATCGATGACCCGGTTCACAGCGGTCGACTGAGATTGGGTGAGCTGCCGGTCTAGTTCGTCATCCTGCAGCTGCGACGCACCAAGGGCAGCAACTAAGTCTTCGCGCCGCATCAAATCACCGAAAGTTTGAACTTTGGCAGCGCTGCTCGAGACCAAGGCAATTTTGCCTAGCTCGCCGGCCAGCCCATGTGCACCATCGAGCACCTGGTTGTTGATGATGAGCCCGCCACCAATTCCTCCGACACCCGAGAACAAGCAAACTGCATTTGCGGAATTTCTTGCGGCTCCGAATAAGTGTTCTGACACCGTCGCTGCCCTGGCGTTATTGGATGCCCAAACGCGAACTCCCAGCGCAGCCTCGAATCGAGCCGAAACATCTAGATCATTCCAACCGAGCGAGGGAGCAGAGACCAGCCGACCAGTTTCGTGATCGATTGCTCCGGGTAGCGCCAGACAAACTCCCAAAATGCTTCCGCGAGCGCTAAGTCGATGGCGTTGCAAATAGTCTTTGACAAGCGCAATCGTGGTTTCCACACTGTATGCGACGCCGGTTGGCAAATACTCTTGCTGCGAAATCTGATGGGCAAAACTCACAATCGCCACGTTTACCCCGTCGATTTCTGGGTTTACCACCACGACCTTGGGTTGCCAACTGGGAGCTACCAATTGACTTGGGCGACCTGCGCTGCCGCTTTGCTCGTTTCCCAGGCGAACAAGAAGCCCAAGGTTTTCAAGCTCTTCAACCAGATCAGCAATCGTCGTCTTGCTCAGGCCAAGTAGTGAACCTAGGTCGGCTCGGCTAATTGATTCCCGCAAGTGCACCTGCTGAATCAACGCCGACAGGTTTTGCTGGCGAATGCCATCCTTGCTCGCCCCTTTTTTTCGCTCAGTCATCGGTTGACCTCACTGTTGAGGCCTTGCAGCCACCAGTTGATTGGAAACCTAACTCGGTGTGACCAGAAGGTCTCGTGGTGGCCGGTGCCCCAAAAAGTGAGCGCTTCGAGGTTGCGCTTGGCTTGCCACCCTGTTTTTGAGAGAAGTTGTTGCCCGAAGTAGTCGTTCAGACTGCAGGAGACTGCGTCTAACCCCTCGGTGCCACTGTCACTCCAGACTTTGCGATTCTTGGCATCGCCGAGCATCTCGGTGAGTTCATTAATGAGCGTTTCTCCGCCGAACTCCCAGTGCGCCGAGAGTGCAAAGGCAGCACCGAATATGTCGGGCCGTTTCGCCATCCAGTAAATTGACGCCACTCCCGCTACGCTGCAGCCCGCCAGAGCGGTTCTGGATGGCGAATGTTCAACCCCGAATCTTTCACAGATCTCAGGCAGTATATGATCGCTCACCAAACCCAGAAAGTAATTTCCACGAGGTTCATGAGTTGGTGGTTCAAGAACTGGCAGTAGGGTCTGCCACAGTTCGGGATGCGCATCCACGATGTCGTCACAGAGAAACTCATTGATGCGCCTGGAATTGTATTTCTTAGTGCCGCCCTCGCCCCAGACTGCGACTACTAGGGGATCGCCGAGAATCGCTCCCGACTCCAACGCTTCGCGAATCTGCCAAGTGTCACCCGAGCTTGCATATTTCTTGAAGAAGACGTTCATGCCGTCGTGAATGATGAGGATGGGCGAATCAGGTTGCAGACTAGTTGGCCTAAGCACATCGACGCGGTGCCCATCGAAATCTCGGGACTCAATTCGAGAGCCGGTCTTCACGAATTTGATTGACGTGAAGGGATTTGCGGTTAGCATAATAAGTAAAGATACCGAACTTATTAGATTTAGCAAGTGGGGAAACGCATGAAAATCGAAGTCGACATGACCAAGTGCCAGCACTACGGTCAGTGCGTGTTTGAAGCGCCCGAGATTTTTAGGCTCAACGAGAACGACAAGCTTGAATACACCGCCGAGGCCGATGAGACCGAGCGAGCCAATGTCGAAGCTGCGGTGGACGTATGCCCAATGCAGGCGATTCGCATCCTTGACTAGTCGCCGGATTTAGCATGTCGCTGCCAACCCGAGACCTTCCCCAGCCGCTCATTGCAGCCATCGACGAGATCGCCCATCTTGGACCAGTGACCCAAACCCTGGTTCGAGAAGCGCTCGAGCGACTGTGGTTTGACGCAGCAGTGCGACAGAAAAATGGCGAAGTGTTCATCCTCACCGGCGACATTCCGGCTATGTGGATTCGTGATTCGGTCTGGCAAGTTCGCCCGCTGCTGAGGTTTGCCTCAAACAGTGAAATCAGGGACTTCATTCGCGGTGTTATCGCCGCGCAGACCAGGTTCCTAATGATCGACCCGTATGCCAACGCCTACAATCTCGAGCCAAACGGAAACTGCTGGCACAAGGACTTTCCTGACCAATCGCCATGGGTGTTCGAGCGAAAGTTCGAACTTGATTCAATAACTTCGTTTTTGCAACTGTCACTTGACCTTGTCGAAGCCACGCAAGATGAGAATCACCTGACTTCGCAGTGGTGGAACTTAGTTAAGTCGCTGGTCGAGTTGTTGTGGTCCGAAACCCAACACGAACCAAAGTCATACCGGTTTAGTCGGCCAGGGAACCCGGCTCATGACCACCTATCGCACGATGGTTACGGAGCGCCGTTCGAGAATTGCGGGCTTATCTGGAGTGCCTTCAGGCCCAGCGACGACGCTTGTGAGTTGCCGTTTAACGTGCCATCCAACATCCACGCAGAGATGCAGCTGAAGCGTCTGGGCAAGTTCGCAGAGGCAATCGAACCAGAGCTATCTGCATCTTCTAGAAAATTGGCGGCTCAGTTAGCCAGCGCAATCGAGGCGATAGCGGTGATTGGCAAAGGTTCAAAGTCGATCCTGGCCTACGAGGTAGACGGTTTGGGCGGCTTCAATTTGCAGGATGACGCGAACTACCCGAGTTTGCTGGCGCTGCCATTTTTGGGTGGTGTCAAGAACACGCTGTATCGCGAAACCCGCGACTTTTGCTTGAGCCCAAAGAATCCTTGGTTCTTCAGCGGTTCGCACGGGGCAGGTGTTGGCAGCCCGCATACCGGCCCCGGGATGATTTGGCCGCTAGCTATCGC
>CAZXFZ010000100.1:0-4019 GCA_964640285.1 uncultured Rhodoluna sp. | reverse complement strand
CACCCATACGAGTTTGAGCTCTACTTCGGCGTATAGTCAGAAGCAAGAAAAAGGGTCGCACTTCGGTGCGACCCTTTTTCTTTTCAATGTGTTTAGTTAGCTTGATAAAACAGGCGCTCAAACACTGCTCGCGCCTTGCGCGTGGCTGCAAGGTAATCTTGCTCGAAGGCCGTTGCGCTGCCTGCGGGATACTCAAGAATTCGCGCCATACCTTCGAGCTGTCGCCTATCTGAGGGCAAGACATCGGTTCGTTTGTTCGCCCAAAGTACAGAAGCGGATCGAGCCCTAGATGCCAGCAGCCAGGCTTCGGCGAGCGTAGCAGCATCCTGCTTGTCGATCAGCCCTTCAGAAACACAGTTTTCAAGAGCGCTAAGAGTAACGGGGGTCTGAATCGCAGGATGCGCTGAGCCGTGTTGCAGCTGCAGAAGCTGCACAAGCCACTCGACGTCACTCAGTGACCCTCTGCCGAGCTTGAGGTGACGCCTGGGGTCTGCCCCTTGGGGCAAGCGTTCCGTCTCGACTCTGGCCTTGATTCGACGAACTTCGAGGATTGCAGCCGAACTGAGCGTCTTGGGATAACGGTACTTGTCGATGAGGTTCGTGAATGCTTTGCGTAGTTGATCTGATCCCGCTATGACTCGGGCTCGAAGAAGCGCTTGCGACTCCCAAGTGTCGGACCAGCGCTCGTAGTAGGCCGCGTAAGACTCGAGGGTTCGAGCAATAGCGCCTTTTTTGCCCTCTGGTCGAGAACGGGATCCACGCAGATTCTTCGAAGCTCGTTGATGATGCGCTCGGCTACTTTTTGTGCCTCTTCAGCAGTGATTCCGGCTGCCGGTTGATGCACAAACATCACGTCAGCGTCGGAGCCGAAACCCAATTCGGCGCCGCCGAAACGCCCCATGGCAACGACGGCAAAATCCAGAATCTGCTCAACCGGACGTTCGGAAACTTCTGCATCCTTCATGGTGCAAACGCAAGCAAGCATTCCACGCAGATAGGCCTCGGTTAGGTTCGTAATCCCCCGCTCAACCTGCTGAAGATTCAGCGTGCCGAGCACCGCCCCCATCGCGACCCGGAGTGTTTCTCGGCGGCGTATGTGTCGAATAGCTGCGGCAGCCAAATCAATGGTGTCGTGGCGAATACTAATCGCATCGATCTCGGCTTCGAGTTCGTCGAGGCTCTGTGGTTGCAGATCCTCCTCGCGCTCAAACCACGCCGCGGCCTCGGGTATTCGCTCAAACAGTTCGGTGGCGAGTCGAGAGTTGGCGAGCACCTGAGTCATTCTCTGCGCTGCGCCCGAAGAATCTCGAAGCATTCGGAGGTACCAGTGTGATTCACCCAAATCCTCGCTGAGGCGCCTGAAGGCAAGCAGAGCCGCATCAGGGTCGGTTCCCTCAGAGAACCACTGGATGAGCACCGGCAGCAACTGCTTTTGTATTGCCGCACGTCGAGAGAGCCCAGTCGTCAGGGCCCTGATGTGAACTAGAGCACCATCAGGATTGGCAAAACCAATTGCTCTAAGTCGATCTTTAGCTTGTTCATTCGATAACTCAAGCGCGTTTTCATCCAGTTTTGCCACTGCCGATAGCAGCGGGCGATAGAAAATCTGCTGATGCAGACTGCGCACATCTTGCTTCACGGATTGCCAAGTGCGCAGTAGGTCTTCAGATGTCCACTTCGGATTGATGCCCCTTGCAATGGCGCGCTGAGCGGTCTCGAGTTCGGGCATGAGGTGAGTGCGCCTGAGCTGAGCCAGTTGGATGCGGTGTTCCAGCGTTCTCAGGAATCTGTAATGCTGGCTCATTCTGGCGGCATCAGTTCGACTAACGTACCCGCCCTCTACAAGAGCGGCTAGGGCTGAGAGAGTGTCGCGCTGACGGATCGACTCATCGGTGCGTCCGTGCACCAGCTGAAGCAGTTGAACGGTGAATTCGACATCACGCAGACCACCGGGTCCAAGCTTTATCTGACGTTCAACCTCGCCTGCCGGTATGTGCTCCATGACCCGCTCGCGCATCCTTTGTGCCGACTCCACAAAATTGTCACGGCTAGAGGATGCCCAAACCATTGGCGACAGCGCATCGACATAGCTGTGTCCGAGTTCCCAGGCGCCGGCAAGCGGTCTGGCTTTGAGCAGCGCTTGAAACTCCCAGCTTTCTGCCCAGCGCTCATAGTAAGAGACGTGGCTGGCCAAAGTTCGAACTAGGGCCCCTGATTTGCCTTCAGGTCGGAGGTTTGGGTCAACTTGCCAAAGCGGGGGCTCAACGGCAGTCGCATCCATCGCTCGCATCATGCGGGTAGCTAGTTTTGTAGCAATTTCGACTGCCCGCTGATCTGTGGTCTCTTCGGATGCCGATTCGGCTACATAGATAACGTCGACGTCAGAGATATAGTTGAGTTCACGCGCACCACACTTGCCCATTGCGATGACGGCTAGACGAGTGTCATCAACCTCGTGGGGGTCGAACTTGCCCTGAGTTTCGGTCAGTGCCAACTCGGCTCTGGCCACAGCCAGTCCGGCCTCTATTGCCGCACCGGCTAGATCTGCCAACGCAGCTGCAACCTGAGGAAACGTCTCTGTAGCCGAGGCAGAACAGAGGTCAGCCATTGCAATTCTGCAGAGCTGGCGACGATACTCAATGCGCAAAGCCACCCAAACTTGAGTGGTATCAAAACCGGGCATTAGCAGCGGGGACACTGAATCGACCAACGACCTGGTTAGTTCATCTCGGCTTGGAATCGAGATTTCTTTCGCCTCGAACAAATCGAGATTTGCTGGATGACGTTCTAAGAATTCCGCCAAGGCAGTCGAAGCACCAAGCACCAAACATAGGCGTTGAGCCGACTCGTCCCGCTTAAGCAACGACCTAACCTTGGCGGAGTGCAGCTCTGCTAGCTTGACGAGCGCCAGTAGCGCAGAGTCTGGATCTGCAGACTTTGCTAGAAAGGCAACGCTCGAGCGACCAGAATCTCCGACCAGCTTTACAAGCTGATCCAGCCTGACCAGAGCTTCACTCAAATCTACGAATCCGTAGCGAGCGAGCTCAGACAAACCGCCAGTTCGTTCGGGGTATGCCATTGCAGGTTTAGAGAACTTCGAAGTTCTGCTTTAGCTCGAAAGGCGTAACCTGGGAACGGTATTCGCTCCATTCGCGGCGCTTGTTGGCCAGCACATAGCTGAAGACTTCTTCCCCAAGTGTCTCGGCTGCCAATTCAGACTCTTCTAGTTTGCGAATGGCGTGGTCTAGAGACTGAGGCAAAGGCTGGATGCCCATTGCGCGCCGTTCGGCATCGCTCAGGTTCCAAACATTGTCCTCTGTCTCAGGTGGCAGCTCGTAGTCGTTTTCGATTCCCTTCAGTCCAGCAGCGAGAATCAGAGCATAGGCAAGGTATGGGTTTGCAGCCGAGTCAATCGCGCGGTATTCGATGCGCGAACTTTGACCTTTGTCTGGCTTGTAGAGCGGAACGCGAATCAGTGCTGATCGGTTGTTGTGCCCCCAGCAGACAAAGCTAGGCGCCTCGCCGCCTCCCCAAAGACGCTTGTAAGAGTTCACGTATTGGTTGGTGACCGCGGTGATTTCGGGAGCGTGGCGAAGCAGACCCGCAATAAACTGTCGGGCCGTCTTGCTGAGGTGGTACTGGCCTGATGGCTCGAAGAAAGCGTTGGTATCGCCTTCAAACAGGCTCATGTGCGTGTGCATACCAGAGCCAGGGTGCTCAGTGAATGGCTTTGGCATGAAGGTGGCGTACACGCCCTGCTCGATAGCCACCTCTTTGATTACGGTTCGGAAAGTCATGATGTTGTCGGCCATTGTGAGAGCGTCCGCGTAGCGAAGGTCAATCTCGTTTTGGCCAGGGCCACCCTCGTGGTGGCTGAATTCAACCGAGATGCCCAGTTGCTCGAGCATTGACACAGCTCGGCGGCGGAAGTCATGCGCTGTGCCACCTGGCACATTGTCGAAATAGCCCGCCTTGTCAACGGGAATCGGGCCTTCTGGGCCTAGTTCAGCCGACTTCAG